>DASYVW010000277.1:0-4786 GCA_035936675.1 Gemmatimonadales bacterium | reverse complement strand
GTGTAGAGGTCGGCGATCACTTGACGCAGCGCCTCGGCGTAAGGGCGGGCCGCTACCACCCGGTCCTGCGCACGCTTCAGCTTCGACGTGGCCACCAACTCCATCGTCTTGGTGATCTTTCGGATATTCTGGACGGACCGGATCCGTCCTTTGAGCTCCCGGCCCTTGGCCATTAGGCGGGCACGAACATCGGCACAAACGCCGCGATGGCGGCCTTGAGCCGGTTGGAAAGATCGTCGTCCAATACCTTCTTGGTCCGGATGTCATTCAGAATCTTGGAGTGGGCGGCGTCGAGGTAGTCGAGGAAGTCCTGCTCCCATTTCCGGATCTGTGGCACCGCCATCTCGTCCAGGAAGCCGTTTGTCACTGCGAAGATGACGACCACCTGCTTCTCGACCGGCATCGGCCGGTACTGCGGCTGCTTGAGAACCTCGACCAGCCGCGCTCCGCGGGCCAGTTGCCGCTGGGTGGCGGGATCGAGATCCGAACCGAACTGGGCAAAGGCCTCGAGCTCGCGATACTGGGCCAGGCTCAGCCGGAGGGGGCCGGCCACCTGCCGCATCGCCTTGACCTGCGCGTTGCCGCCCACCCGGCTCACGCTGATACCGGCATCCACCGCGGGCCGGACGTTGGAATAGAACAGATCCGTGGTGAGGAAGATCTGGCCGTCCGTGATGGAGATGACATTGGTGGGAATGTAGGCCGAGACATCGCCCGCCTGCGTCTCGACGATCGGGAGCGCGGTCAGCGAGCCGCCCGGCTTCTTGATGCGAGGGTCCAGTCGGACCGCCTCGGCGTCCTCCGAGATCTTGGCCGCGCGCTCCAGCAGGCGGCTATGGAGATAGAAGACGTCCCCGGGGTAGGCCTCCCGCCCGGGGGGGCGGCGAAGGATCAGCGAGAGCTGGCGGTAGGCGGCGGCCTGCTTGGAGAGGTCGTCGTAGACACACAGCGTCGCCTTGCCCTCCTCATACATGAAGTACTCGGCAATGGCGCAGCCGGCATAGGGCGCGATGAACTGGAGCGGCGCAGGCTCCGAGGCGGAGGCCACCACGACAATGGTGTATTCCATCGCGCCGGCGTCCTTGAACTTCTCCACCACCGTCGCCACGGTCGAACGCTTCTGCCCGATGGCGACGTAGACGCAGACGACGCCGGCGCCCTTCTGATTGATGATGGTGTCCACCGCGATGGCGGTCTTGCCGGTGCCGCGGTCGCCGATGATCAGCTCACGCTGTCCCCGGCCGATCGGAATCATGGAATCGATGGCCTTGATGCCGGTTTGGAGCGGCTCCTTCACCGGCTGCCGCACGATGATGCCTGGCGCAACCATCTCCACCTGTCGGCTCATCGTGGTTTGGATCGGACCGCGCCCGTCTACCGGCCGGCCCAGCGCGTCCACCACCCGGCCCAACATGGCCGGTCCCACCGGCACGTCGAGCAGGTGGCCCGTCCGGCGGACCTCGTCACCTTCCTTAAGCTTCAGGTAGTCGCCCATGATGGCGGCGCCGACGTTGTCTTCCTCCAGGTTGAGCACCAGCCCGGCAACCGTCTCTCCCGTCTCCTGAGCGGTGAATTCCAGCATCTCGCTCGCCATCGCGGTCTTGAGGCCGTAAATGCGGGCGACGCCATCCCGCACCTCCAGCACGGTGCCGACGTCGCTCACGTCCTCCGTACCAAGATCGGCGGAGGCGATCTCGCGCAGCAGGATGTCTTTCAGCTCGCCGGGACGCAGAATGGATTCAGTGGCCATGTAGGAAGAGCTCATCGTGAAGGGGCGATCCAATTTATCTTGTGAAAATAATCACAATGCCAAACGCGGCAAGCAGGGAGGGCGGACAGGCGGACGGATTACAAGAGGAGGCGGGCAATCCGTTGTCACCCTGAGCGAAGCGAGGGGCCAGTGCCCGTCCGCCTGTCCGCCCGTCTACACCCGGCTACGCGTATTCCCCCGCACGAACGCCGCTAACACGCCACGTGGACCCAATGCGCCCAGCCCGCCGCTCGAAACGTTGGCGATCCGGCGCGCGGTGTTAGCGAGGTGACTCGGCGAGGCGAAATGGAGGACGCGGACCACGATCGGCACCGAGTAGCCTGGGTTACCCAGCAGCTGGGCTGCACAGGCGACCCGGGTGAGATCGATGACGCGCTTCAGGTTGGGGGCTCCCCCGGCGCCGAACTGGCGGGAGAGATGTTCCCGGCTGATCCGGAGCCGCTTGGCCAGCGTCGTGGTGCGGATCGGCCGCTCGACTTCACCCAGCAAGACGTCCCACGCCGAGCGCTGGAGCGGTTCAGTGAGCCGGAGCATGCGAGGAGCCTCGGCCAGAGCCCGCCGGCGCTCCGCGGTGATGGAGGCGCGCACCACCAGATCGCCCACGATGGGATCATCCACCCCCTCGACCGCCACCGCCGAGACCGCCTCGCGGCAGGCCAGCAGCAGCTCACCATCATCGGGTCGGAAGGGGGCGTAGGCAACCAGAGGAACGAACGGCATGCGGGATCGCAGCCGGGCCAGCTCCGGGAGGATACCAGGGTGGGGAGCGAGGACCACCGCGTCGATCAGCCGGGTCTCGAGCAACCGGTGCAACGCAGCGGCGCTCTTGCAGGTGACGACGCTCGGTCCGCCCTTGGGGAGTGTGCGCCGGAGGGCGATGACCGCAGCGCGGCTTTCGAGCAGAGCGACGATGGCCGGCACAGGCGGTCAGGCGGACGGGCGGACGGGCGGTCGGGCGGTCGGCTCCGTCTCGACGTACTCTGGTTGAGCCCCTCGCCTGTCCGACTGTCCACCACCACCCGCTGCGCGGGTACCCGGCCTGTCGGCCTCTCCATCCGTCCGCCCGTCCGCTGGTCCGCCCCCCCGCCCTGCCCCCATCGCCACCAGGGTGCGCACCATCTCGCCGGCTCGCTTCAACACACCCCGGGCGTTGTCGTAGCTCAGGATCTCGAGCGCCTCTCCCAATGGCCGCCATTGGCATGCCGTGATCCCCTCGTCCACCTGAGGACAGGGCTCGCCTTCCGGACTCTCGAACAGGAAGAAGTGACAGTATTTGTGGATGTGGCGGCCGCGGAAGCGGAAGTGCCAGTCGATGACCCGAATCGGACCCTGGAGGATCAGACGGCCCAGCCCGGTCTCCTCGACGGTCTCGCGCAGCGCCGCCTCAGCGGGAGACTCGGTGCCCTCGAGGTGGCCCTTGGGGAAGCCCCAGTTGCTGTAGGAGTCGCGAATCAGCAGATACTTCGCCGCCTCGCCCGGCCCCTGGCGGAAAACGATTCCCCCGGCGCTCACCTCCAACTCGGCGCGACGCTTGCTCATCAGAAAACGGAGATCTTGAGGTACTTCTTGGGATGGGCCTGGATATCGGCCAGGAGCTCCCGGAATTGAATGACGGTCCGCGTCGTCTCCCGGTACAGGGTCGAGTCGGTCGCGAGCATGCCGAGCGAGCCATTGCCGGCCTGGATCCGGCTCATCAGCGAGTCGGCGGCCTGTACCACTCGAACCAGGCTGGTCTCGTTGGCTCGGGCGGCCGCCATCACTGAGCGGAGGTCGGCGGCGGCCTGCCGTATGTCGGTGCTGGAGCTGCGGGAGTTGTTCAGAATATCCGCCAGCTGATTGTCGCTCGTCGCGGTATCCAGACGTGACACAGCTCCCTGGAATGTCTTGGCCACACCGGCGAAGGCGTCGGAGGTCTTGGTGACGTTCCGACTCACCCGGTCCATCCTGTCGGTCTGCGAATTGGCAAAGCTGGCCAGCCGCCCCGAGATGGCGGCGAGGTCCTTGACGCTCTGCTGCAAGTGTTTGAGCGCAGTGCTGTCGAACGCTTGACCGATCCGCTGGGTAATGTCACCGACGTCTCCGGCAATGCGGCTGGCTTGGGCGGTAAGCTGCCCGATGTCCGGCAGGGTGGCGCCTGGCCACGACTCTCCCCCAACGCGGTCGGACTCGATCAGGGCGTTCCGCAGATTGGGGTCCACCGGCAGCGGCTCGTAGGGTACGATGTTGGCCGTCCACTCGCCGAAGAGACTGGCCGATGCCGAGATTACAGCCGGCTTTCGGGGCAGCTCGACCGACCGATCGATGCTGAAATCGGTCTCGACCCATTCATTCTCGACCAGGCGGATTGCCTCCACCCGGCCCACCCGCACACCGCGGAGGGTGACCGGCCCTCCGACGCCGAGGCCACCAACAGTGCGGAAGCGGGCCGAGTAGGAGACCTTCTTCTGGTTCACATCGGTCTCGCTCAACCACAGCGCGCCACCGATCACCAGTGCCAGTGCGGCAAGCACCGCCAAGCCAACGGCGAATTCATTGCTGCGCCTCACCCTGCCGACCTCCCTACGGACGGCTCGATTATCGTTGGACTGGGCCGGCCTTCGATGAACTGCCGCACCACGGGATCGGGGGACGCCTGGATCTGGTCCACGCTGCCGACTTGACGGATGGTCCCGTCGTGCAGCATGGCTACGCGATCGCCTACAGTAAAGGCGCTGCGCATGTCGTGGGTAACCACGAGCCCGGTGACGCCGAGATCGCGGGTGCGCATGATGAGCTGGTCCATCACCGCGGCAGTGATGGGATCCAGGCCGGTAGTTGGTTCGTCATAGAGAATGTAGCGAGGCTTGAGCGCAATCGCTCGCGCTATGCCGACCCGCTTTCGCATGCCCCCGGAGAGCTCGGCTGGGTACTTGTCCCCCGTGCCGCTCAGGTCCACGACGGCCAGGCTCTCCTCGATCCGCACCCCGATATCGGCTTCATCGTAGCCTCGCCTGGCCAGACCCAGCTTGATGTTCT
>DASYVW010000276.1:0-3547 GCA_035936675.1 Gemmatimonadales bacterium | reverse complement strand
CATGGATGTCGTTAGTCTCCTAGACCCTCGACCCTAGACCCTCTTCCCCCGCCAATTCCAACCGGGACCTCGCATAGCCCCCCGTCCGCTCGATCTCGCGCAGTGAACGCTGGAGGTCGTCGGGCAGCGACACTGCAGTCGCCCCAACCTTGAGGCGGCTGATCGGCGGATCGCCGGACGGAAGGATAATGCCCGGGTTGAATATTCCCAGAGGATCGAAGCTGCGCTTGACCCGACGGAACAGCTCGACGATCTCCGGCCCGTAGACCCGGGCCAACGCGTCCGCCCGAAGGCGGCCGTCCCCGTGCTCGCCGGACAAGGTGCCGCCGAGACGAACGACGGTCTCGGTGACGGCATTCATCACCCGCACGATCGCGGCTTCCCAGCCTGGACGACTCACGTCGGGAAGCAGGTTGACGTGGATATGACCGTCGCCCGCATGCCCGAACATGACAGCCGGGATGGCGGACTCGGCCACGACCCGCCGCACGGCCCGGATGTACTCGCCCATGCGAGCAACTGGCACGCACGCGTCCTCGATCACCTGGAGCGAGCGCTGCCCCTCGGGTAGTCTGGCCAGGATGGGGCTGGCAGCGTGGCGAATCGCCCAGAGCCGGTCCGCGGCTTCGGCCGAGACTCCGCTCTCGACCGACAGGGCGAACGGGCGGACGGCAGAGCGAGCCTGCTCGACGGCATGGGTCAGGGATTCGTCGTCGCCGCGCTCCAGCTCCACCAACAGAACCGCGTCGGCATCAGAGCCAACGAGGCCTGCCTCGGAGAGTGCGGCTGATCCGACGAGATCGAGGAAGCTGCGGTCCAGCAGCTCGACCGCCGAAGGGTCGGCGGAGCTGAGGGCCGCCACGGCCGGGCCGAGCTCATCGACCGAACGGAGCGACACGCGAAGGCCCGCCCGGCAGGGCGGCTTGGGGTCGAGCCGCCACTCGATCTCGGTCACAATAGCGAGGGTGCCCTCGCTGCCGATGAGGAGATCCAGCGCATCGCCAGAGGCGAGGTATGCGTCGAGGGCGTATCCGGAGGAATTTTTCCGGGTGTGGGGGAACCTTTCCGCGATCAGCGGGGCTGCCGAGGCGATCGCCGGCGCCGCGTCCCGGTCGAAGCGGGTCAGCGCCGCGGACTCCGGCTGGCTCTTCCCGCGCCTGAGTGCCACGACGTCAGCCTCGGCGGTTACGATCGTGAGGGCCTCGACCCAGGAGCGCACGCTGCCGTACCGAACCGATCTCGCTCCGGCCGCGTTGGTCGAGACCATTCCGCCCAAAGACGCCCACTGCCCGCTGGACGGGTCGGGCGGAAGGCGGAGCCCATAGGGAGCCGCGGCGGCGTTGAGCTCCGCGAGGGTCACGCCCGCACTGGTGACCGCGCGCCGGGCCGTGGCATCAACCTCGAGCCGGCGACCGGCCATGTGGCCGAGATCCACGATCACGCCTTCACCGACG
The DNA here is from genome assembly GCA_035936675.1 of Gemmatimonadales bacterium. Lineage (GTDB taxonomy): Bacteria > Gemmatimonadota > Gemmatimonadetes > Gemmatimonadales > GWC2-71-9 > CAVVWJ01. The sequence goes on along the minus strand of DASYVW010000276.1, from coordinate 2,093 downwards.
TTGCCGCCGCCCATGGCGCTGCCTGCCCCGCGCGGTACCAATGAGGCGCGGTGCTCGGCCGCCCAGCGGATCAGATGCCGGAGATCGTCGATGTCGGCGGGAAGGCAAACGGCCTGGGGAAGGATGCGATAGATGCCAGCGGCCTCCGCGTAGGCGGCGCGAGCCCTCGAGTCGGTTCGGTAAATGCCCCGGACGGCTGGAGGAGGCAGCATCGCCAAAAGCTAACTATCTTTTCCCCCTATGGCTGAGGGTCCTCGAGCTCAACTGATTCATATCGACGTCGATCGCCGGCTCGGGCACGAATGGGACGAGTGGGACGGACGTCCGCTGCCGAATCAGGGGAACTACGATTCTCCCCCCGCGCTCTTCTTTGCCTGGTCAGCCATAGCCCTCGCCGTCGGTCTCGGCCTGGTCGCGCTCGTCCTTTATCTGCTCACACCCCGCCTCGGAACAGTCCACGCCGGCCTGCCCGCATTACTCTGGAGCGCCCTGCTGCTTGGAGGATCTCTGCTCTGGATATGGTGGGGAGTGTTGCTGCTCTCACATGAGATCGAGCGGCCGCTTCTTCCCGAACGGCTGGCGGAGCGAGGGCCGTTCCTGGGCCTCATGCGGTTGACGTCCCGGGTCGCGGATCGATTCGGCCGTCGGGATTGGGTGGAGAATGCGGCGGTGAAGGTCTACAACAATCTTGCCGTGATGCGCGGCCGCAAGGTCGGTCAAGGAGAGCTGCTGCTGTTGATCCCTCGCTGCCTTTCCAAGGTAACGCTCGACGGCGTCCTCGGGATCGCTGGGAAGTACGGAGTGCCCGTCTTCGTAGCCACTCGGGGACAACTGGCGCGTCGGGTGATCAGGGAGCGCCGGCCCCGGGCCGTGGTGGCTGTAGCCTGCGAGCGGGACATGGTCAGCGGCTTGCACGATGTTGCCGGCAAGATCCCGGTGCTGGGCCTCACCATGACCCTGCCGGCCGGGCCCTGCAAGGACGCGTCACTGGATCTGGGCCAGCTGGAGCGGTGGGTACAGGCTTACGTCGTGTGAAGAACTAATGAGGCTCGTCGCCGGTATCGCCTTCATTGGCCGGGCGAGTCGGTTCGGCCTCGACCTGAGGACCAGGGGCTCCTCCAAACTGCTTGACCAGCTCCTGGAGCGCGGCCTCCACTCGAACGGCCACCGGATGACCTCGAGGGACTTCCCGCTCCAACTCCCGATCAGGTAGCGAAGGATCGAGCAGCGGACGAAAGAGCGTCTCGACCGTGAGCTGAGAGCTGCCCGGCCGAGCCGGATCAGCCCAGGCCCGAACTCGCACGATCCCCGGTCCAACGGCGCGTCTTCCCCGGACCACTCGCCCGCTCCCCGCCTCGAACCAGGCAGTCTCGATGTAGCCGTCCCGAAGCTGGATCTTGCGAGGGGGGATCGAATCGGCCCGGAGCGCCTCGGCCAGGTGGCGGGTGGCTTCAGGTACGGTGAGGCGCACTTCGGTGCCTGCTGCTTCCGGAAGCGGGGTGAAGGAGGGACGGGTGGTGTTCGGCTGGCACGCCACGGCCCCCAATCCTGCTCCTATAAGGAAGAGGGCTGCTCTCACGGGTCAGTCCTGGTGCGGCGGGGTGCCGGGCGGATGGGAGTGTGGCGCTGAGTCTGGGGGGTCGACGTGTACCGGGGCGCCGTGTTCGTCCGGCGCGGTTCCGCCATGTTGGTGCCCTTCACTCCGTTCGTGCAGCTCTTCTTCCAGCACCTTGCTGGGAATTCCCGCCGCGTGCTCGAATACCAACCTGCCTCCATATAAGCCCGTGGCGAACAGGACTCCTACCCCAGCCAGCGACGCTATGACGGTTACTCTCCGCTCCAGGACTCCCATCCGCCGCTCGCGGAACAGCCGCCATAGAGCGAGGACCCCGAACACACTCAGACTGATGAGCGCGAATTGCTCATGCGTCCCCATGACCTGGTGTACGGCCTCGCCATGTTCAATGTGGTCTTCGGCCTGAAGCCCCGAGACCACCGCCACAACCGCTGCCAGGGCGCCGACCAGCAGCAGGGAAAAGCTTACCTGTCGCAGCGCCACCCGCCGGGTGGCGAGTGCCAGGAGGTCGAAGAAG
>DASYVW010000275.1:0-7480 GCA_035936675.1 Gemmatimonadales bacterium | reverse complement strand
TGCCCGGGTAGTGCTCTGCGAGGGGGATGACCCGCGGGTCCAGGTCGCGGTCGAGCGACTTCGAGCGGAGCGCGTGGTCGAGCCGATCGTGCTCGGCGGTGGGGGTATCGATCCGGCGAAGGACCCGCGGCTCGGTAGAATCGCCCAGTTTCTTCGCGAACGCCGGCCCGACCGCATTCGGGACGGGGTGCACGCCCTCGATGTGGCGGCCGAGCCGGTAAATTTCGGCGCGGCACTCGTGGCGCTGGGTGAGGCCGACGGGTGCGTAGCGGGGGCGGTTTACCCATCGGGCGATGTCGTTCGGGCGGCCCTGTGGGCCATCGGGACCGCTCCGGGCGTGAGCCTCGTGAGCTCCGCCTTCTACATGGTCATGGCGGATGACCTGGTGCTCACCTTCACCGATTGTGCCGTGGTCCCCGAGCCCACGCCGGGCCAGTTGGCCGAGATCGCCCTCGCGGCTGCGCGCGATCGCTCGCGGCTGGTCGGCGACTCGCCTCGGGTTGCCTTCCTTTCGTACAGCACCAAGGGCAGCGCCAGGGGACCGCACGTCGCTCGGGTGCAGGAAGCGGCGGCGCACTTCCTCCAACTCGCGCCGCATATCGTGTCCGATGGCGAGCTCCAGGCCGACGCGGCACTCAGCCCGGAGGTCGGGGAGCGGAAGGCCCCCGGCTCGCCGGTGGCGGGCCGGGCAAACGTGCTGGTGTTCCCTGATCTCGATGCCGGCAACATCGGTTACAAGCTGGTGCAGCGGTTGGGCCGGGCCGCTGCAATCGGGCCTATTCTCCAGGGACTCGCCCGGCCGATGGCCGACCTGTCGCGGGGGGCGAGCCCCGATGATATTGTCGAGGTGACCGCGATGGTGGCGTTGCAGTCCGATTCGACACCGGCGTGAAGGAGAAACTCGATGGGCTTCAGCCAGACCAAGGGCCGCGGCGGCGTGACGGTGGTGGAGGTGGACGGGCAGCTGATCGTGGGCAACCGGCACGAGCTCAAGGACATGATCCAGGCGGCCCTGGACCGGGGTGAGCGCAAGCTGCTGGTCGATTTCTCCCGGACCGGCTACATCGACTCATCCGGACTCGGCGCTCTCGTGTCCATCTCCAAGCGGATCCGCGAGGCGACCGGTGAGCTGCGGCTCGCGGGCCTCAACGACGATCTTCGCTCGCTCTTCGAGCTGACCAAGCTGGACACGCTCTTCACCATCACCGAGACGCCCGAGCAGGCCCTGGCCAGCTTCTAATTCGATCGGATGACTTCTCCGCTTCGCATCTGCGTCCGCCGGAGCTCGGCGTCTGATGCCAGCGGCGCGGCAACGCTGGTCACGCTCCGTCTTCCCAGTGATGTAAACTGCATCGAGGAAGCAGTCGAGCTCGTCACCCGCCACTGTCTCGCGGGCCATCAGGCCACTCAGACCACGCGTTTCCGCCTCCGGGTGGTGCTCTCCGAGGCGCTCAGCAATGCCATCGTGCAGGGTAACCGGGAAGACCGGACCAAGTGGGTGGACGTGCGGGCCGAGTTGGTGCCCGATGCCATCCGGCTCTCGGTCACCGATGAAGGCGCAGGCTTCGATCCCCACTCCGTGCCCGAGCCGATCAGGCCGGAGCAGCTCGACGAGGCCCGCGGTCGCGGTCTCTACCTCATCCGCAAGCTGGTGGACGCGGTACAGTTCAATGAGCAAGGAAACTCCATCTGCATGATACTGCGCCGCCACTAGGCCGGCTGGATCACCTGCTCGAGGGTCTGGGTGCGCTCGTCGGAGGACGGGTCCGCCTCTGGCGTTCTCACGATCGGACGCTCCAGCTCGCCGCGGGAAGCGACCCAGGATGGTCGCTGCCGGTCCCCGACAAAGCCGGACCCGTGCCCTCGCCTGAGGGCGCCTGCTGGCTGGAGCCGGTCGATGGTGTGTCGGGCCACTGGCTGGAGCTAGCCGGCGCGTCCGAGGATGAGCTCCGCCGGGCGGCGCCCCGAGTGATGCCGATCGTGGCCGCAATACTTGATGCAGAGCGGCAGCGAGCCTTCGTGGCAGAAGAGCTGGCCGGGCGCTATGAGGAGATCGATCTTCTCTATGCCATCAGCGAGATCCTCGGCCGGACCGTCCGGCTGGACGAGGCCGCGCAGATCATCGTCCGGGAGGTGAGTGCGGTGGTGGGAGCGCGCCGAGCCTCGATCATGGTGTACGACGAGTCCAGCGGGACACTTCGAACCGTCGCGGCCAGGGGCTTTGAGCCTGAAGGGCTCACCCCGGTCGGCGTCGAGGACCCCGGCTCGGTGGCCGCCCGGGTCTTCCGTGAACAGCGAATCGTGACGTTCGATCCTGCGGATCCAGGCTCGGTCATCACGGACGTTGCGGCCAACCGAGGCTATCGAGGCAACTCCTTCATCAGTGTGCCGATCTGTTACGCCGCTCCCGGTACCGAGCTTCGCTGCGTCGGCGTGATCAACCTGACGGATCGCATCGGTGGGGACCGCTTCACTCTGGACGATCGCAAGCTGGTGAGTGCCGTGGCCAACCAGATCGGCGCGGCGATCGAGAACGCCCGACTGGTGGAGCGTGACCTCCAGCAGCAACGCCTCCAGCGTGAGCTCGAGCTGGCCCACGATCTCCAACTCAAGTTGCTTCCGTCCCCCGCCGTGCTTCAGGGCGAGGCCGAGGTCGCCGCGCGATGCCTTCCTGCGGATTCGGTGGGCGGTGACTTCTACACCTTCAGCCGGCTTGGCCGCGGCCGCGTCGGCGTCATGCTCGGCGACGTGGCGTCTCATGGCTTCTCGGCCGCGCTGGTCATGGCGCTGATCATGTCGGCAGCGGGCATCCACGCCGCCGCTGCGACAACTCCGGATGAAACACTTGCCGCGCTACTCGACAGCTTGGCCACCGAGCTTGCCAAGACGGAGATGCACTTCAGCGTGTTCTACGGCGTGCTCGATCCGCGCGCGGGTCGTCTGTCCTATGCCAGTGCGGGACACCCCCATGCTTTCCGGGTACCGCGTACCGGAGCGCCGGAACGGCTCGAGGCCACCTCGCCGCCGCTCGGATTGGCCGCGATAGGCACCATCCAGCGCCGCCAGGTGCCGTGGACCACCGGGACCGACTTGCTGGTGCTCTGGACTGATGGCCTGGTGGATGCGCGGAACGATCTAGGCGAGCCATTCGGCGAACAGCGACTGCTCGACGAAGTCTGCGCGCAACGGAGGGAGACGCCCGAGGCCATCGTCAAGGCGGTGCTGGCGCGGGCAGACGAGTTCGGCGCTCGACCGACCGATGATCGCACGCTGCTGGTGATGCGGATCTAGTCGTGCCCCGAGCCAAGCGCCGTCTGGGACAGCATTTTCTCGCCGATCCCAGGATTCTGGCGCGGATCGCCGATGCACTCGAGGCTGGCCCGGCGGACAGAGTACTGGAGATCGGCCCCGGACCGGGGGGGCTGACCGGAGCGCTGCTTGAGCGAGCAGGGCAGGTGATCGCCATCGAGAAGGATCGCGATCTGATCGAGCCCCTGCGCCAGCGCTTTCCCCAGGCCCGGCTGGTGGAAGGCGATGCGCTCGACCTCGACTGGCATGAGCTGGTCGAAGTCCCATTTCTCGTCGCCGGCAACATCCCCTACAACATCACCTCCCCGCTGCTCGACAAGGCGCTGCTCCCGCCGCGGCCCGCGCGAATCGTGTTTCTGGTGCAGAAGGAAGTGGCGGATCGGGTGACGGCCGAGGCAGGGACGCCGGAGTATGGGGCCCTGAGCATAGGGATTCAGGTTGCCGCCCGAGCGGAGCGGCTCTTCACCGTGCCGGCTGGGGCGTTTCACCCCAGGCCGAAGGTGGATTCGGCGGTGCTCCGGCTGACGCCGTTAGCGGACCCGCTGATAGCAGACGAGGAGCGGGACAGCTTCCGCGCGCTCGTGGTCGGCCTGTTCGGTTTCCGGCGGAAGCAGATGCTTCGGGCTCTGCGCGAGCTGACCGGATGGGACGCAACCAGGGTAAGTGGAGTCCTGGCGAGCGTGGCCATTGTCGAGACGGCACGGCCCGAAGTGCTGAGGCCGCTGGACTTCGTGCGCCTGCATCGGGCACTCGTTGACGGGGGGTGGTCGGCGAGGTAGCTTTGTGAAACATTTCACATAACAAGGCTGCATGCGTAAAGTCGCCGAGTCCACCGTCCGCCGCTTGTCGCTCTACCTCCGGTTTCTGGAGGAGTTCGAGGACCAGGGAATCGAGACGGTCAGCTCGGGAGCGCTCGCATCCCGCGGCGGCACCACGTCGGCGCAAGTGCGGAAGGATCTATCCTTCTTCGGCTCCTTCGGTAAGCGGGGGCTGGGCTATCCGGTACCGGAGCTGGCGAATCGGCTCCGCGAGATACTCGGCTTGAAGCGGCGCTACCGGGTCGGCATGATCGGGGCAGGGAAGATCGGAAGCGCGCTAGTGCAGTACCAGGGGTTCAAGCAGCGCGGGTTCGATATCGTGGCCATCTTCGACAGCGACGCGGCCAAGATCGGCCGGCAGTGGAACGGGCTGCCCGTGCTCGATATCGCTTCCCTCGAGAAGGAGCTGGCTCGCCATCCGCTCGACATGGCCGTGCTCGTGGTTCCCGGCGATGTGGCCCAAGCCGTTGCCGACCGACTGATCAGCCTCCGCGTGAAAGCCATCCTAAACTTCGCTCCCGTACAGCTCTCGGTCCCTGATGATGTGGTGGTGAAGACGGTGAACCTCGCGCTCGAGCTGGAGACGCTGAGCTACGCGCTGGCCAATCGATAACGCGGTCCAATCATAAGACGTGTCATCCTGAGCGCAGCGAAGAATCTAATCCGCGGGGCTCGGGAGCACGCGAAGTAGATTCCTCCTCTGCTCGGAATGACAAACCCTAACAGAGCGTGCCATGGTTCGCCTCCTCGCATTGCTGTTCTTCTCTTGGGTCCCTGTCACACTACTCGCCCAACAACACCAGTACGACCTCATCATCCGGAATGGCCACATCATCGACGGCACCGGCTCGCCCTGGTATTCCGGCGACCTGGGGATCCGGGATGGACGGATCGCGACGATCGGCACGCTGTCGAGTGCGAGGGCGCCGAAGACCATCGACGCAGCCGGAATGGTGGTGGCGCCGGGCTTCATCGACATGCTGGGGCAGTCCGATCTGAGCATTCTGGTCAACCCGCGCCTCCCCTCCAAGATTTTTCAGGGAATCACCACCGAGTTCACCGGCGAGGGCAGGAGTGTGGCCCCGCTCGACGACAGGGTCGTGGCGACGGACCGGCTGGCGTACGATCACCTCAAGATCACTCCGGATTGGCGGACCCTGGCGGAGTACTTCGCCCGATTGGAGCGGCAGGGCATCGGGATCAACGTGGGGGATTACGTGGGTGCGACGCAGGTGCGTCGGATGGTGCTGGGCGACGATGATCGGGCGCCGTCGGTCGAGGAGCTCAAGCGAATGCGGGAGCTGGTAGCGCAAGCGATGCGCGACGGGGCGGTTGGCCTGTCGACCGCGTTGCAGTATCCGCCGGCGCCGTACGCCAAGACGGATGAGCTCATCGCGCTGGCGGCGGAGGCGTCTCGCTACGGCGGCGTCTACGCGACTCACCTGAGATCCGAATCGGACGAGATCCTCCCGGCGCTCGACGAAGCCATCAGGATCGGACGTGAGGCGCGGATTCCGGTTGAGATCTGGCACCTGAAGGTGGCGGGAAAGCAGAACTGGGGGCGCATGCCCGAGGTAGTGGCGAAGATCGAATCGGCCCGCGGGGCCGGCGTCGACATCGCCGCCGATACGTACGCCTATCCGGCGTGGTTCAACTCCCTCTCCGCCATGGTGCCTCCGTGGGCTCACGATGGCGGCACGGCCAAGCTGCTCAGCCGCTTGCGCGATCCGGCTGCACGCCGGCGAATCCGGCGGGACATGGAGACGCCTGGCTCTTGGCAGAACAACTCCTGGCAGGAGATATCCGGGCCGGAGGCGATTCTGATCGGGGCGGTGCAGAACCCGAAGCTGCTCCCGCTTCAGGGAAAGACGCTGGCGGAAGTGGCTAAGGACAGGAAGTCCGACGCGATCGATGCCTTGCTGGATCTGCTGATCGAGGACCAGGGGTACACGTACGTGGCGGTCTTCGGGATGTCCGAGCCCGACGTGCTGCTTGCGTTGCAGCGGCCCTGGGTCTCCATCAACAACGACTCGCAGGGCACCGCGCCGGACGGCATTCTGGGCCAGGACCATCCCCATCCGCGGGCGTACGGGACCTTCCCTCGCATTCTCCGCAAGTATGTGCGGGAAGAAAGGCGGCTTACCCTGGAGGACGCCATCCGCAAGTTCACCTCGCTGCCGGCTGAGCGGATGCGGTTGGGAGATCGCGGGGTTCTCAAGACGGGTATGTGGGCCGACATGGTGGTCTTCGATCCGGCGCAGGTGCGGGATCTGGCGACCTTTGCCAAGCCGAACCAGCTCAGCGAGGGGATGCGCTGGGTGCTGGTGAACGGCGTACCGGTGATTGCGGAAGGCAACGCGACCGGGGCGCTTCCGGGAAAGGTTCTCCGCGGCCCCGGCGCCCATTGATTCCCTTACTCCATGACCCCGAATAGCTTGTTGTATGTCCGTTCACGTTACCTCTGAAATCGAGGCACTCCAGTCGGTGCTGGTGCACACCCCGGGTCGTGAGCTCGAGGCGGTGACACCGGGGAACCGGGAAGACTATCTCTACGACGACATTATCGATCTCGAGATCGCGCAGCGGGAGCACCGACAGTTCGTGTCGATCCTGAAACGGTTCGCCCGGGTATTTCAGGTACGCGACCTCCTCACCGAAATTCTCCAGCAGCCCGAAGCGCGCGACCATCTCATCACCAAGACCATGGACGTGGTACCGTCCGATGCTCTCGCCCAGCGGCTCAGCGCACTGCCGGCAGAGGCGATCGTGGGCATGCTCATCGAGGGAACCGAGGAAGAGAGCGGTCCGATCTCCCGGGCACTGAACGAGGTGGGGTTTGCCTTTCCACCGCTGCCCAATCTGTTCTTCCCCCGGGACATCGGGATGGTAATCGGGGAGCACGTGGTCGTCGGGTCGATGCGCTATGGCGTACGATGGACCGAAGAGCTGCTGATCAAGGCGCTGTTCCGCTTTCATCCGGAGCTGTCCAACGCGGGGCTTCTCTACGATGGCTCCGTGGAGCGACGAGACACCTACACTCTGGAGGGTGGCGACGTTCACTACCTGCGTCCGGACCTGCTCGTGTTGGGCTTCAGCGAGCGAACCTCGCCTGCGGCCCTGGATCAGTTGTGCGAGACGGTGTTCGAGCGCGGCTTGGTGACCGACGTGCTCGTCGTCGTCATGCCGAAAGCCCCCACCGCTATCCATCTGGACATGATCTTCAGCCAGATCGACCACGAGCTGTGCGTGGTCTATCCTCCATTCTTCGTCGGGCCGGAACGGCTGCCCGTTCTGCATCGCCGGAAGGGAACCGGTTCGGTGCACGAGATGCCGAACTTCTTTGCGGCCCTCCG
>DASYVW010000274.1:0-1990 GCA_035936675.1 Gemmatimonadales bacterium | reverse complement strand
AGTACGGCACCGGGCGCGCTGCGGCACCCCACCCCTACCAAGCCAAGATAGGCCAGGAGGACTGGCCGGTCAAGCCCAAAACATTGTCCCATCAGTAGTTATAGCCGAAGAAGAAGTGCACGAAGCCGGGAGTCCGCTGGTCGGAGCTCAGGCTGTACCCCTGGTATCGCCGGTCGGTGAATCGCCGACCAACATCGAGGCGCAGTACCGCGAGGGGCCCCAACGCAAGCCGAAAGCTGATTCCATAGCTGCCCAGGAGCGCCCGGTTGGAGTCGGAGTGCAGTAGCGCCTTCCCGACGTCGGCGAAGAGCCCTCCCTGGATCTCCGGGAGCGTGACGTCTCCAAACGGAGTTCCCAGCGTCAAGTGAGTCAACAGAGGGACGCGGAGCTCCTGGTTCAGCATGTACGCACGGGTGCCCACGATGTAGCCGAACTCCGGATAGCCGCGCATTCCAAGGGTGCCCCCGATGTTGATCCGGCGCGGACGGTCGCCGCCGCTGTAGAAACCGAACGCCCGGACCGCGTAGGTGCTGTGCTGACCCAGCCTGAAATAGCGACGCCAATCGCCGCTGAGGAGATAGCTGTCGAACCGACTGTTGGTGAAGTCGCTGGATATGCCGGCGGTGAAGCTGACCCGCTGGCCGTCGATCGGGCCCGAGGGGATCCAGAGTGAATTGTCGTGCACGAAGCTCAGGTAGTGCGAGGCGATCCACCCAACCCGCCGAGGCTGATCGACGGCCAGGGTGAAGTCCACCCGGTCGGAGTGCTCGACCACCACGGTTCCCTCCACGCGGCTGAACCGGCTCAAGGGATAACGAAGCAGCCCGATGGCGCCTGCAGCAGTCTCCTCGTACGCGACCACGAGGTCGCCCTCGAAGTTCCGGCTCCGGGTGCGGAACGCTCCCAAGCCCCAGTTGAGCCGGCGCTCCCGATTGATGTAGATGGCGCTCGCGCTGATGTTGTCGAGGAGGCTGCCCAACCGCCTTCCCTGGAACGAGCCCAGCGAACCGAAGAGGAGATTGTCGCCGAGCAGGTCGCTCATCACGAACGCCACGCCCTGGGCGCCTCCATAGCCGGGAACGAAGACCGCTTCTCCGGCCGCGACATCGAAGGTCAGCCGCCGGCGGTACGGCTCTCCGGTAGCGACGCCGGCGGCAGTGTCGGCCCTGCTGGTCCAAGCCCACTGGCCCGCCGGCGGACCGGAGTCGAGGGTGAACTGATCCTCGTGCGCCGCCGAGTCCAGGGGATACCGATACAAGTTCCAGCTCAGATCGTGAAAGCCACCCATCAGCAGTCCGCCGCTGTCGGGGAGGGCCACCGCGTCGAATGCCCCACTCCATGCCGAGGTCTCCCGTCTTCCCTGCCCCAGGGTGTCCATGGAGAACACATTCAAGACACCGTCCCGGTTGGAGGTGAAGTAGATCCGCCCATCGGGTCCCCACGACGGGGTCTCATCGACCCAGTCACCCCGGGTCAGCTGGCTAACGCTCCCCGATGGAAGATCAAGCATGAATAGATTCACCGCCCCGTCGAGTCCCCCGGACGTGCGGTCCGAGGCAAACACGAGACGTCGCCCATCGGGACTCGGACTGGGATCGAGATCCTGAAAGCGGTCGCGGGTCAGCGGCTCGAGGGTGCCCTGGGGGAGGCGGACCCGGTACAGATCGGAGAGACCACTCTCGGACAGTCCGCTGAACACGATGCTCCGGCCGTCGGCCATCCACATTGGGGAGAGGATCGAAACCAGCCGATCGAATTGGTAGCGGCCGGCCATCTTGGCGCGTTTCAGATCCCAGACCACGAGCGCGTCACGATCGCCGTAGCGGGCGGCGAACAGCAGATAGCCGGGTCGCGACGCATCCATTCGGGAATCGAAGGGGTGGAACGATTCGAGGTCGGCGGATCGTCCGGCGGTCACGATAGTGCGAGAGCGGCCGCCGTCCACCCGCTTGCGATAAATCGTGACATATCCGGTAGCCGGCGAGAGATA
>DASYVW010000273.1:0-8055 GCA_035936675.1 Gemmatimonadales bacterium | reverse complement strand
CTGTACGCCCTCGGTATCGTCGCCTACGAGATGCTGGCGGGCCATCCGCCTTTCCAGGGACCGAACCGGGTGGTCGTCTCAAAACACATTGCGGAACGTCCGGTTCCGCTCGAGCGGGTGCGGCCGGACGCCCCCGGCGAGCTCACCGGGGCGATCATGCGGGCGCTCGAGAAGCAGCCCTCCGATCGCTGGCAGACGGGCGAGGAGTTCCGTCAGGCGGTAGCCGGAGAGCGGGCGACGCCACAGCGCAGGCGAGTCCCCCAGCGGATCGTCGCGCTGGCCGCGGTGGTGCTGGCGGTCCTCACCGCCACGATAGGCCTGGTGCGCCGAAGCCCGGGACCCCCGCGCGGGGTAAATCCCCGGCATTCCATTCTGGTGCTGCCGTTCGATAACCTGCGGGACGACCGCTCGGTGGAATGGCTCCGCGACGGCAGCGTGAGCATGCTGGGTTTGAACCTGTCGCAGTGGAACGATCTCACCGTCGTCGACCACGAGCGACTCCACGACCTTCTGGCTCAGCACGGCCTTAAGGTCGGAGACGACATCGGGTTGGCCATGGCACGGCGGCTCGCGCGAGAGGCCGGGGTCTGGACGGTGGTGCTGGGGGACTACACGCCCGCCGGGGACTCGCTTCACCTGGTGGCGCGGGTGTACGACGTGGCGAGCGGCAAGCGCGTTGACGTTGCTCGGGCCGACGACCGATCCGGGCCCGACGTGCGACCGCTCTTCGACCAGCTTGCGGCCAAGCTGCTCGATCTCTCCGGCGCGCCCAACGAGATACGCATCGGGCTGGCTCGGTCCACCACCAATTCACTCGAGGCGTTCCGGGCGTACTTGAGGGGTGTGGAACACCTCAATCGCTGGGACTTAGTAGGCGCCGAGCGGGACTTCCAACGAGCCATCGCCATGGATACAACCTTCGGCCTGGCATACTACAAGCTCGCTCTTACCCGAGGCTGGATGATAGGGACGGAAGACTCGGTTTCCGATCGACTCATGCTCCGCGCCACGACGTATTCGGCGAACTTACCCGCACGCGAGCGCATGGTGATCAATGCGTACCGAGCGTTTATCGGAGACCAGTATGAGGAGGCGCGGTCCCTCTATGATCAGCTGATTGCTCGGGACAAAGGTGATGCCGATGCCTGGTACGGTCTGGGTGAGGCCTGGTTCCACGACACAGCAGGGGTCAACGAGGCGCCCTTTTGGACCGAGTCGCTGCGGGCCTTCAAGCGCACCTTAGCGCTCGATCCCAACTACGCCCTCGCGTACGATCACGTTCATTACATGCTGAGTATGGCTGCCGCAAACCATCCCGTCTATGCCCTTCTCCCCGGCGATTCCTTTGCGGTCACCCGTACGACCACCGGTCGAGTGCTGATGGACACTGTCACGGTCCGGGCCGCGGTACAGCGTGCCCGTTCGGAAGCACTTTCCACGGCGCGAACATGGGTCTCAACCCAGCCCACGACACTCCGGGCACATGGCGCCATGGTAAACGCCTACGTCTCCGCCGGAAACTACAGCGGCGCCCTATCAGAGCTGAACCGGTTCCGGCTGGCCACGCCGCTGCATCCCGAGCTCCCGTTTGTGGAAGCTCGGGTGCGCTTTGCCTCCGGCGATGTAGACCGTGCGGCGGCACAGCTGCGTATCGCCCTCGATTCGGCGGCATCGAAGGATTTCCGGCTGTACCAAGGCACTCCGACCGTAGTAAGCGATATCGCCGCGGCTGCTAACGTGTTTGCCTATCAAGGCGATCTGACTAACGCGGCAAAGACACTCGACTTGGCGGACCAGGTTCGGCGGGAGGTTATTTCCCACCCCGAGTGGACTGGGTCACAGGGCGGGGGTTGGAGACGCGCCATGCTAGGCGAGCTCTACGCGGCCGCCGGAGGTCCCTCCTCTGCACTGCGAGAGATTTGGCAAGGAGCTGCGGAGGCGGCACGAATGTCACCCGCGGAGCAGCGCAAGCATATAGCCCACACCGGCGCGAGCGCTGCGATCGGCCTCTTCACCGGCCTTGCTGCCGACACCACGGCGCTGCACGAGCTGCAGGTCATCTCCGGTGAGCCAGCCGCCAAGGAGGTCCGAGCGCTCCTGGCGGTGAGCCGAGGTGATTCGGCCGCTGCCCGGCGGACGCTTGCCGAACCCGAATCCACGACGTACGGCAAGCACATGTACCGCGTTCTCACCGAGCCTTTGGCGGCCCAGGCCTACTATCTGCTGGGTGACTACGAGACCACCATCAGGGTCCTGGAGGGCTACCAGCCCTCCGCCCTCCAGACCGGAGGTTTCGATTCTGGATGGGGGATGCTTGGCCGAGTCCGGCTGCTCCGCGGGTCAGCCTACGAGCGGCTGGGCCGGCGATCTGAGGCCAGAGAGCAGTACCGCGAGGTCCTCGCCCAATGGAAAAGGGCGGATGCTGCGCTGCAGCCCTTTGTCCAGCAGGCCCAGCAGGGGCTGGCCCGGGTGGGGCATGCTGGGTAGCTCCCAACTCCCGCCTTCATTATCTTATAGCCACTGGTCAAGCGTGATGATCGCGGGCGCCGCAAGGTGTCCGAGGAAAGTCCGAGCTCCATCGGGTAGACTGCCAGGTAACGCCTGGGCGCCGCAAGGCGACGGACAGGGCCACAGAAAATAGACCGCCCGGAGGTCCGGCAGAGATGCCGGGACGAAGGGTAAGGGTGAAACGGTGGGGTAAGAGCCCACCGCGTCACTGGCAACAGTGACGGCACGGTAACCCCCAGTCGGAGCAAGGCCAAATAGGCGGCGAGGTGTGACCCACACCGATCAGTGAAGAGCCGCGGGTAGGCTGCTAGAGGTGGCCGGCGACGGCCATCCCAGACAGATGATCATCTCCCCTGCTGCGGGAAACAGAACTCGGCTTACGGCTGACCAGCGGCGGCCCTCCGGACTCAGGTTCGGGGGGCTGTTGGTTTTGGGCCCCACAGCCAGTTACCTTTTTGGCCTCGGACCTCCAGAAGGGGATACAGATGCTCTTACCAGCCACCCGTTACCCCGCTCTTGCCGCCGCTGCACTCGTCCTTCCGCTCCTGGGTCGGGCGCCGACCATCACCAAATACCGAATCGACCAGTCGATGTCCCAGGAAATGGACGCGACGCCGGCCGGCGGCCCCAGGCAGAAGATTGCCTTTACCACGTCCAGCTTCATCACCGTGAGGCTGGCGGACAGCGCCGGCGGCAAGGTCATGCGGGTCGTGGTTGATTCGCTGCGCGGCGACAGCGCGGTGCCGATCCCTCCCGCCGTGCTCGACAGCGCCCGGGGAGCGGAGTTTCACGGATTCGTGGCGAAGTCGGGGAAGCCGTCCGGACTGCAACCGGTGCGGCCCAACCCGGCCGCAGTGCAGATCCAGGGGCTGCTCAGCGACTTCTTCCCCTGGATCAAGGCTGGGCTGAAGGTGGGTGACAGCTGGGCGGACACAACGGCAAAGACCGACGCGACCGGTAGCGACAGTGTGACCGTCCGGCGGGTGAGCGCGTACAGGGCGGCCGCTTCAGCAACGTGGAATGCACGCAAGGCCGTGCGGATCACCGAGGATTTCACCTCATCGGTGGCCGGGACCCAGCCGACGCCGAGTGGCTCGGCGCGGATCGAGGGGACGGGGAGTGGAAAAGGCTCCTACTACGTAAGCCCGGACGGCCGTTATCTCGGCGGCGATTGGCAACAGCAATCCTCGCTTTCGATTTCCGGCTCCTTTGCCAAGCAGCCGCTGCCCATCACGATCGTGCAGAAGACCACAGTGACCGCACTCAAGTGATCGGGCGAATGGCGTGAGGCGGGCTCTTCAGATCCTGGCCACTGTCGTGCTGGCGGGATGTGGGTCGGCCACGTCCACCACCGGCGGGCCGAACGGACCTACGCCCCAGCCGGGTCCCTCGAATCCCGGCCTACCGGCGCCCGCTGGCGGTGGAGTTACCTACAGCGCGGTACGCGATGCCGGGTATGCGCTCGAGCGACACGACAGCCTGACGATTCAGCTCCCCGGCGGCGCCACCCAGCAGCAGCTCATTGACCGGACCGCGTATCTCCGCGTCGCGATCGCGCCCGATACAGCCGGCTACGTGGCCACCATCGTTCTCGATTCGATTCAGGCTGCGGTCGGCGGTGTGCCCGCAGTACCGGACTCGGTCATCCCAGCCCGCGGCACGCGGTGGACAGCCTCCCTCACACGCGAAGGAAGGCTTTCCGCGCTGAAGGCCGACCGATCCACTACCCTGGGTGACCAACTCGGAAGCAACCTCCGGAGCCTCTTCCCCAGCCTCCCGGCCGGCGGCGTGAAGGCGGGCATGGAGTGGACCGACACGACCGAAGTTCCCATCAGGGCCGATGCCTTCGACGCGACCGAGCGGTCGCTCACCAGTTACCGAGCGACCGAGAGCGATGATCCCCGGGCCAAGAAGGCGATCAAGTTGGAGAGTACGGGGTCGTATCAGAGGAGGGGTAAAGGAACCCAGTACGATCAGCAGCTGGAGATGACCGCTTCAGGCACCCGGACGGCGGTCCACTACATGAATCCCGATGGTACGCTCGCTTCGGCCCGCGGCTCGGACGCCGGCGACCTCACCATCACCATCCCGGCAGTCGGTCAGACCGTACCGGTCAAGCAGGCCGGGACGTTCTCAATCATCCTGCTGCGGCCTCCCAAGCGTTAGGTCCGGCTCGTCAGCAGCTCTCCATCAGAAGACGTCGTTCGATTCGCGGCCGAGCTCCTGGAGGCTCCTGACGGGGTTCTCAGCGGGCTCGGGCGCATCGTTGTGGCGAAAGCGCTCGATCCGGTCGACTGCCCCGACCTTGATCCGGCTGAGCGTGCCGCCGAGAAGCTTGCGTGTAGCAGGCCCACTCTCAGGCGTGAGCAGCGCGGTGAGGCCGGCACCCACCAGGAGCCCCGCCAGCGCGATGAGCCGTTTTCCCCCGCGCCCCCGCACCACCCTCTGACGGGCTCCAGATCCTGCGTCCGGAGCCAACAGCAGTGCGGCACCGGCTCCTACGGCAGCAGCCAATACCGCAAGCGTCACCAATCCGCCACGCTCACGGGCTGGCGTGTGTTCGGTCGATTTCAGCGTGTCGTTGGCCGACATGGTACGTCCTCCGTTCAGACTCAATCTACCAACCGTAGCGGCATCACCAGGGCGAGGTAGCTGGCCGGGTCGTCCCACCCCACCGGCTCACAGGTAGCGGCGCGCTCGGGCGCCTTGAACGTCATCCGCACCTCATCCGTTGGTATGTACTTCAGGATCTCGAGCAGGTAGGCGGCGTTGAATCCGATCTCGAGCGGATCGCCCTCATAGCTGACGTTGAGCTCTTCCTGCGCCTCGCCGAGATCCGGGGTCTGAACCGACAGCTTGCAGGAGCCATTCGCGAAGGCCATCCGGATCCGGTGGGTCTGATCGCTGGCGACGATACTCATCCGGCGGAGCGCGGCGGTGAGTGCGGCCTTGTCGGCGGTGGCGGCCTTGTCGTTCTCCCGGGGGATGACCTGTTCGTAATTCGGGTACGGTCCCTCGATCAGCCGGGTAAAGATTTGGGTCGAGCTGGTGCGGAAGCCAAGGTGGTTTTCGCTTCGCGCGATCTCCACGGTCTCATCCGTGTCGAAGAGCCGCCGGATCTGGTCCAGGGCCTTGGGTGGAACAATCAAATCGGCCTGTGAGGCTCCCTGGGTCTCCGAGGTGGGCACGTCCATCCGGGCCAGCCGGTGCCCGTTCGTTGCGACCATGCGCATCCGCTCCGGCCTGAGCTCCCAGAGGACACCGTTGAGAATCGGCCGGCTCTCCTCGGTGCTGGCGGCAAAGGCGACGTGGCTGATGAGCTTCTGGAGCTCTTTGGATGAGGTTCTCCAGCCACCTTCGAACTTGACGCTGGGGAACGCCGGAAACTCTTCCCGAGGGAGGCCGAGCAGCCGGAACTTGGACCGGCCACACTCGATGGTGACTCGGTGTTCGCCTGAGGCGGTCAGCCGGATGGGGGCGCTGGGCAACTCCCGCACGATCTCGACCAGCTTGCGCGCGGGGAGGGTGATGGCGCCTTCCTGCTCGACCGAGGCGTTCACGGTGGTGCTGACGGCTATGTCGAGATCGGTCCCCGAGAGACGGATGCCGTCTTTCGTTGCCTCGAGCAGGATGTTCGAGAGAATCGGCAGGGTCGTCTTGGCGGGGATGCTGGCGGCCACCGCCACGAGGCCTTCCTGGAGCTGCTCTCGTGTGATTGTGAGCTTCATGCCGATGCTATCATCAGAGACTACTCTTCCATTTAAATAATATAGTAGTAGCAGTAGAGGGTCTGGATATGTTGAGCGGCGCTCCAACTGAATCCGCTCATGGGCACTTACGCGCTCGAACCTCTGTCGACACCGTGTGAGCAATGGGGACGGCGCCGCCAAATTGCTCCCGGCGTCCACCGCTATCCAGAGTTCCCACATCCCGCCGCTTGCGCGGGGATTATTCTGCGCACAACTCCTGGCGAGCATGCTCGACTCGCTCGCGAAACCCGCGATCGCGCGACATCTGCCGGCTCACCTTGTCGACGCTGTGAATCACGGTCGAGTGATCGCGCCCGCCGAATGCCTGGCCGATCTCGACCAGCTGCATCTCGAGCAGCTCGCGGGCAAGATACATCGCGATCTGGCGGGGCACCGTGAGCGTCTTGATCCGCGCCTTCGAGCGGAGGCCCTCGGGTGTGACCCCCCACCGTCTGGCCACGACCTCCTGAACCTTGTTGATCGAGGGAAGCGCCTTGGGAGCCGCCATTCCGTCCTCGCCCGGGCGAATCTTGTCGGAGAGCGCCTCCCGGGCCAGCTCGATCGAGACCTCCTTATGCTTCAAGGAGGCGAACAGCAACAACTTAATGATACAGCCCTCGAGCTCGCGCACGTTCGACCGCACGTGCTCGGCGATAAACCGCAGCACGTCGTCCGGGATGGTCAGCTCCAGGTGATCCTGCTCCTGCTTCTTTCGGAGGATCGCAATCCGGTGCTCGAGGTCGGGTTGCCCGATATCGGCGACCATGCCCCACTCGAACCGGCTGACCAGGCGGGCCTCGAGACCGGGCAGCTCCTTGGGAGGCCGGTCGGAGGTGAGGACGATCTGCTTATTGCCCTCGTAGAGCGCGTTGAAGGTATGAAAAAACTCTTCCTGGGTCATTTCCTTGCCTTCGAGGAAATGCACGTCGTCCACCAGGAAGAGGTCCACGTCCGACCGATAGCGACGGCGGAACTCCGGCATGGTCCGGCTGTGGATGCTCTCGATCACCTCGTTGATGAACTGCTCGGCCCCGACGTAGAGCACCCGGGTGTCGGGGTGCCGCTCGACCACGGTATGGGCGATTGCCTGCATCAGGTGGGTCTTGCCCAGCCCGGTGGCGCCGTAGATGAAGAGTGGGTTATAGGTCTTGCCGGGTGATTCGGCTGCGGCATGGGCCGCGGCCGCGGCCAGCTCGTTGGACTTGCCGATAACGAAGGTGTCGAAGGTGTACCGCTCGTTGAGCGGCTGGGTGCTCGGGTTGATCTGCACCCCGGCGACCGCCGGGGTCGACGGGGCCACGAAGAAGTCCATCTGTGGGCGCTTCTGGCGATCCTCGTTGACCCGGAACACGATCGACGTCGGCTGGCCCAGCACGGGCTCAGCGAGCCGCGAGAGGAGCGTCGCGTGCTTCGTCTCGTTCCACTCGACCGCGAACTGATCCGGCGCGCCGATGATGAGACGACCCTCGTCGAGGGCGATAGCCTCGGTGGGCTCGAGCCACGTTCGAATCGTGTGGTCGGGAAGTTCGCGATGCGCCTCGTCGAGAATGCGCTTCCAAGCGTCTTTAGCGGACAGCTGCATCGGTACTCGAAAACGGAAGGAATTTTTCTAGGGCGAGAGATGTTACGGGCGGGGTGTTGAAAAGTCAATCGGGGCTTGACACGGCGGGAAAGACGGAAATGACGGGAAAGGCGGGAAGGACCGAAAAGAAAAAATTCGATCTCTGATTTTCAGGATTCTCCCTCCCTCCCTCCCTCCCTTCCCGTCATTCCCGTCTTTCCACCCTCTCAACTTGAC
>DASYVW010000272.1:0-1725 GCA_035936675.1 Gemmatimonadales bacterium | reverse complement strand
ATTGATAATCCTTCTATGACCCTGTCGCTCTCCTTCAGCATTCCCTCTCCAACGGATCAGGTCTGGTCCGTCGGCCAGCTCAGCAGCATGGTCAAGCAGCTGATTGACGGCTCGTTCATGCCGGTCTGGGTGCGCGGCGAGGTGGTGCAGTGCAAGGTCTGGTCGAGCGGGCATTGGTACTTCACCCTCCGCGACAAGCACAGCCAGGTGAAATGCTGCCTCTGGAAGCTGAACGCCCTCAGGGCGGGGAAGCCGCCGACCGACGGCACCGAAGTGTTCGTGCTCGGAAAGCCCGGGCTCTACGAGGAGAAGGGCGAATTCCAGTTCATCGTTCAGCGCATCATTCCGACCGCGGCCGTAGGCCGGCAGCAGCAGGAGCTGGAGCGAGTAAAGGCCGCGTTGCAGAAGGATGGTCTCTTCGAGCCCGGCCGGAAGAGAAGGGTACCGGCCTATGCCTGCACGGTGGCGCTGGTCACCAGCCCGGACGGTGCCGCGATTCATGATGTCGTCACCGTCACCCGGAAGCGGTGGCCCTGTGCCAGGATTCTGGTTATCGGTGCCCGGGTTCAGGGCGACGGGGCGGTGCAGGAGCTGGTGCGGGCGCTCGGGCTGGTGAACCGGATCCCAGGGCTCGACGTCTGCATCGTCGGCCGGGGTGGTGGTGGACGTGAGGATCTGGCAGCGTTCAACAGCGAGGCCGTGTGCCGGGCTCTCGCCGCCGTACGGGTGCCCACCATATCGGCGGTAGGGCACGAGACCGACATTTCGCTCACCGATCTCGTGGCCGACATCCGCGCGGCGACGCCGTCCGCGGCGGCCGAGCTCGCGGTGGCGGACCGGCATGACGTGCTCCGGCTGGTGGACGACCTGTCGCTTCGCCTCGCAGCCGGGCTCAGCGGCCGAACCCGGCTCGCCTCCGAGCGGTTAGCCCGCACCGGCGATCGGCTTCAGGCGGGAATCGAAACTGTGCTCGAATCCCGCCGCAACCTGACGGACCGGCTCGGCGCCCAGCTGGACGCACTGAGCCCGCTCAAGGTGTTGGGCCGGGGCTACGCCCTGCCGGTGGCGCATGATGGTCGCGTGCTGAAGCGTCAGGCCGACTTCGTAACCGACCAGAGGTTTCGTTTGCGGGTGAGCGATGGCGATGTTCCCGCCCGCGTGGAGTGAGACGATGCCCAAGCCGACCGTGGTGCCCGCCGACCCGCCCCCCTTGGCCGATGAGCTCGCCCGGCTGGAGGAGATCGTGCGTAAGCTCGAGGGGGATGACGTGGGGCTGGATGCCGCCCTCGCGCTGTTCGAAGAGGGCGTTGCCCGGCTCCGGGCGGCACGTGAACGTCTTGCGGACGCCGAGCTCAAGGTCCAGGCTGTTCTCGAGGCCGCCGACGGCGACATCAGGCTGACCGACCTCGATGGCTGAAACGGCCGCCGGCGCGAAGGCGACGGACCTGCTGTTGGAAGTACGAGAGGCGATCGACACGCTCCTGGGCGACTGGTCGGAGCGCCTTGGCGCCGAGATCGGGGGCCGCGACGGCCAGGCGCTGGCGTACGCGCTCAAGACGCCGGGGAAGCGGGTGCGCGCGGCGCTGGTGCTGGCGGCATACCGCTCGGTCGGAGGGCGGTCGCCCAACATCGCCGGCGTGGCCGCGGCCGTGGAGACGGTGCACACCTATTCCCTGGTGCACGACGATCTTCCCTGCATGGACGATGACGACCTCCGCCGCGGAC
>DASYVW010000271.1:0-4613 GCA_035936675.1 Gemmatimonadales bacterium | reverse complement strand
CGAATGAGCTTTGCGCCCGGAAAGTCCTTCAGAAAATCCTGCATGTTCCGGACATCGGCTCCGCGCCAGCCGTAGATCGATTGGTCGTCATCGCCGACTGCGCAGACATTGCCATGGGCTCCAAGCAGCCTCACCAGGTCGTACTGAGCCCGGTTCGTATCCTGGAACTCGTCCACCAGGATGAAGTTGAACCGGCTCTGGTATGCGCGCAGCCGATCGGGATGCTCCCGGAACAGGGTCAGCGGGTGCAGCAGCAGATCATCGAAATCCATCGCGTTGGCGCCCTTGAGCGCCGGCCCGAGGGCCGAGTACACCTCGGCTGCCACCTGGGCGAGGCGATCGAACCCGCCTCCCGCCGCAAGCTCGGAAGGGGGCACCATCCGGTTCTTTGCCGCCGAAATGACCGATTGCACTGCCCGAGGGGCGAAGAGCTTGGTCGAATGCCCCTGCTGTTCCATCAGCCGGCGGATCAGGCTCAGCCGGTCGTCCTCGTCATAGATGGTAAAACGGCGAGAGAACCCCAGCAGCTCGGCCTCGCGTCGCAGCAGCCGGGCCGCGAGAGAGTGGAACGTGCCGATCCACAGACCAGATGGATCGCGCTGGAGCAGCTGGCCGATACGCTGCTTCATCTCGCCGGCGGCCTTGTTGGTGAAGGTGACCGCAAAGATCCGGTCGGGCGGCACTCCATGACGGTCGATCAGGGCAGCGATCCGCATGGTCAGCACCCGGGTCTTTCCCGAGCCGGCGCCTGCCAGCACGAGCAGCGGCCCTTCTACGTGCTCCACTGCCTCCCGCTGGGCCGGATTCAGTGAATGATCCAGCCCGCGGTCGGACGTTTCGATCATGTCTCGGGTCCGGCAAGTGGTACGCGAATCAAGAAACAGGTTCCCTTCTCGGTCTGCTCCAGCGTCAGGGCACCCTGATGGGCATCTTCCACGACCCGGCGGGAGAGCGCGAGTCCGATTCCCCAGCCGCCCCGCTTGGTGGTGATGCCTGGCTCGAACAGGGTGCGCCGAAGCTCCTTGGCGATCCCGGGACCATCATCGATCACGCGGATCACACCCATGCCATCATCGGCGCTCACCCGCAGGATAATCGCGCCGGGACGCCCCTGCAGGGCGTCGATCGCATTCTTCACCAGGGCCTCCAGCGCCCACTCCAGAAGCACCGGATCACCCAGCACCGTCGGCCCCGCGCCGGGGGCCTCGACCCGAAGGTCGATCATGTTGGCGTGACGTGGCAACCGGGGACGGAAGTATCCTGCAACCCGATCAGCCAGCGCGCCAAGCCCGATCGGCTCGCGCTTGGCCGGATTGCCGATCCGCTCGAAGCGCTGGGCCACCCGGTCGAGCCGCTCCGCATCGGCCGAGAGATGGTCGGCCAATCCAGGCGGGGGTGTTGCCCGCGAACGAACCCGCTCGATCCAGCCCTGGAGGCTGGTGAGCGGGGTGCCCATTTGGTGCGCGGCCTCCCGCGCCATCGCCACCCACAGGCTATCGCGCTGCGCCGCCATGGCGCTGCGGTATGCGAAGACGGCCACCGCCACCATCACCGCGATGGTGAGCCCCTGCAACACCGCCAGCGCAATCAGATTCCGCTGAGCCGGCAACGGCCCGTAGTGCACCGTGCCGACTGCGGCGTCCCTGATCGGCGGATTCTGCCGGTCCAGGCGGGCGGCGTAGAGCTTAACCCGCGGATCGTCGAGCGGGGCCTCGAACGGGAGGTTTGCGGCGGCAGTGACTCGCCCGGTGTGATCGGTGACTACCAGCGGAAGGCCAAGCGCCCGCACCTGCTCTCCCAGTCGAAGCAACGCCTCGGCCTCGGCCCCGGGCCTCGGATCGTTGAGCCCGCCGAACACCCCGGAGTACAGCCGGCTGGTGGCCGTGGCGTCTCCCTGGAAGTGGCGGAAGATCAATACTCCGGTGCCGAAGCTCAGACCTGCCAGCACCGCCACCGACGCCACCACCATCGAAGGCGCAAGGCGCTGAAGCCGTTCGCTACGCACGCGGACGCAAGCGGTCCGCGCCGAGGTACGAGACCAGCGCCTCAGGCACTCGCACCGATCCGTCGACCGCTTGATTGTTTTCCAGAAGCGCGATGATGGTGCGTGGGAAGGCGACGCCCGAGGCATTGAGGGTATGCACGAACTCGGGCTTGGCCTTGGCCGAAGGCCGGTAGCGGATGTTCGCCCGCCGGGCCTGAAAGTCGGTGAACGTGCTGGAGCTCGAAACCTCCAGCCAACCGCCGACTCCGGCGGCCCAGACCTCGAGGTCGTACGTGCGGGCGCTGGCGAAGCCGGTGTCGCCGGCCGCAAGCTCCACCACGCGGTAGGGCAGCTCCAGACGCTGGAGAACCGCCTCGGCATGAGCGGTCATCCGCTCATGCTCCGCTGCCGACTCTTCGGGTCGCACGATACGGACGAGCTCCACCTTGTCGAACTGATGGACCCGGATCAGCCCGCGGGTATCCTTGCCGCCGGAGAACGCCTCACGCCGAAAACAGGGGGAGTAGGCCACGTAGGTTGCCGGCAACGCGCTCGCCTCGAGGATCTCGTCCCGGTGAATATTGGTGACCGGCACCTCGGCGGTGGGGATCAGGAACAGGTCGTCAGCCGGACAGGCGTAGATCTCCTCGGCGAACCTGGGTAGCTGACCGGTGCCGATCAGTGAGGCGCGGTTCACGAGGTATGGCGGCGCAACCTCCAGGTACCCGTGCTCCCTGGTATGGAGATCGAGCATGAAGCCGGCCAGAGCGCGTCCCAGCTTGGCCCCGAGCCCTGTGAAGAGGGGAAAACCGGAGCCGGTGATCTTTCCTCCCGCAGGAAGATCGAAAAGGCCGAGTGCGGGCCCGAGCTCCCAGTGGGGCTTCGGAGTGAAGTCGAGTTTCGAGGGGGTACCCCAGGCGCGAAGCACCCGGTTGGCCGTGGCGTCGCCGTCGGGCGATCCCTCGTGCGGAAAATTGGGGACCGCCAGCGCCCGCTCATCGAGGGCAGCTTCGATCTCCCGGAGCCGGCCATCGAGCGATTTCACCTCGTCGCCCGAGGCCTTCAGCCGCTCCATGAGATCGTCAGCCGGCTCCTTGGCCCTTTTCCGGCGGCCCACCTCGTCGCTGGCTGCGTTCCGCTCCGCTTTGAGGCCCTCGACCCGGACCAGCACGTCACGCCGCTGGCGATCGAGATCGAGCATCTCATCAAGGATGGCGGCCACGCCAGGATCGCCGCGCCGCATCAGGCTGGCTCGGCTCCCGGCGGGATCCTGACGGAGACGCTTGACGTCGATCACGTCAGCTGTTGGGAAGGCCGGGCTCGAGTCCCCTGAACCCGCAGTTATCGTCGATCAGTATCCGGAAGCTGACGGTCTTGGCGACATCATCGAAATTCACGATCTCCAGCTTGGCGTATTTGGGTACTCCGATGGAGCAGGTGACCCGGCTCCGTACCACGTAGCGGTCGCCGATGGCGATCGGGACGACCTGGTCGGTCACATAACTGTTGCTGGGCGCGGCCCGGATGGCCTCGAAGGTTTCGGTTCGGGCCTGGAAGCCGGGATTGGCGGTGTTGGTGGTATCGATGCCCAGTGCCGCACGGGGGATGAACACGTGGCGGCCATCCGGCTCCACGTTGTACGCGAAATCGAACGCGTCCGTCTGGTCGGTACGGACCCGCCGGCCACCATCCAGCGCATACCCGCTCGGCGTTGCGACGGGCGTGCCGATGAGCGAGTACAGGGTGTCGGCGCGCTCGACGTTGGTGAGCGTGGCAGGCGGCAACCCGGTCGAGTCGCTGCAGGCAGCGGCCCACAGCACGAGGAGGACACAGAGGGATGATCTCATGGAGCCGGAAGGTTAAGCGCCACGAAGGGCGGAATCAATATTTTCTTGACTTCGCCCAGAGCGACTCATACGTTCCCGAGGCATTTTTCCCCGACCCGAACGGAGCGAGAGCGATGGCCAGCTTGGGAGAGGTCGTGCGTGGGTTAGGCGCACGCGACGGCGTCGAAGCAGTGCTGGTACTCAGCGCTGACGGCCTGCCGATCGAGCACACCTCACGGGTGCCGTTCGAGCCGGAAGCCGTCGCCGCACTCACGGCGACGTTGGTGCAGTATGCTACCCGGCTCGGCGTGGGCGCCGGACGGGGCGCGCCACGCACATCGGTGATCGACTACGAGCAAGGCCTTCTCATCGTGGCGCAGATCGGGTCCGGCGACTCGCTGGCCATCCTGGCGGCACCCGATGCCGACATCGGCGAGCTGCTCTACGATCTCCGGCAGCATCGGCCGGCCCTCGCGGCGTTGCTCTAAGCCGGGACGCGGGGAGGCGGGGAAGCACGAGGCACACTTCCTTCCTATTGTGCCATCGCTCCTGTATAGATTTCTCTCGCCACCTCCCCCGGCTGACAACCCGGAGATCATTACACGCATGCGTTTCGCTTCCCCGCGCCCCCGCTTCCCTGCTTCTCTATGAGATGGGCCGTCGTACTGGCGGGCGGATCGGGCACTCGCTTCTGGCCCCTGAGCACTCCCCAGAATCCCAAGCAACTGCTCCCGCTCACCGGCTCGACCTCGACCGCAGAGGATTCGATCGATCGGCTGGCGGGACTGGTTCCGAAGGAGCGC
>DASYVW010000270.1:0-4843 GCA_035936675.1 Gemmatimonadales bacterium | reverse complement strand
CACCCCAACCGCCACCGATCCACGGCCCCCCCCAATATACCCCGCTCCTTCGGCGACGACGCCCGCCTGCCCCCGAGGCAAGCAGAATGAAAACGATGAAGAAGAGAATGGGAATCAGGTTGCTGCCGACCGGTGAGCCGCGGGCTCGATTGTCCTGGGGCTGGTATCGCGTGAGCATTGTATCTGACACGCCATAGCCTCGGGCGATCCTGCTGGAGAGCACCTGTACGCCCTTCAGGACGGCTGGGCCGTAGGCCTCGGCCTTAAGGTCTGGTCCCATAACGTCATCGCGAATCTGGCCCGCCGCCGCGTCGGTGACGATGCCCTCGAGGCCGAACCCGGTTTCTATGCGTACATGTCCGGTTCCCTCTTTGTGATTCTGGCGAGGCACAACCAGGAGAATTGCGCCGGCGTTTCTAGTGGAGTCACCGATGTCGGCCTTCTCACCAACCCGCCAGCGGCGGCCGATGGTACGGGCAACCTCCGACGCATCGCGGTCCCCAATATTGGGAAGCGTGACGACCACAAGCTCCGCACCGGTTGCCGTTTTGAGACGCCGGACGAGGTCCTCGGTCGCGGCAGCGGATGCGGGATCCAGAATCTGGGCAAAGTCATTCACGTACCCAACCGGCCGGGCCGGTATCAGCGAATCCACGCCCCGGCTCTGCGCCCACGCCGGCATCACAATCAGTTGTAGCACCGCCAGGAGCGCGGTAGCTTTGGCCCGTGTCCCGTTCAATCGATCTCCTGCTGCCAAGCCGCTGGCTCCGTTGCTCGTTGTACGCATTCACGCTGGTGAGTGCGGGGCTGCCGGCGGCCACTGCCGGGTGCAAAAGCACGCGAGATGTGGCGGTGCGGGTCTCGATACCTGGTCCCGATGCAGTGGAGACCCCTGCCTCGGGCGTGGGGGTCGTCGCGCTGCCCTACGACCGGGACAGCGTGCTCGCGAGTCTCGAGGCTCGCGCCGCCAGCCCGCGGCCGCACACGGCGGAGATGGACACACTGTTCGCCCGCTTCCGGGGGCCGTTCATCGCGTATACCACGACGGCATACGCCGCCGGCAAGCTGCGCGACAGCCTCGCGGAGCTGCGGGGTCGGCTTGACTCGCTGGGACAGGGTGCTCCGCAGTATCAGTCGCAGCACGCCCGCCTCTCCCGTCTGTCCGACTCCCTCGCGGCGATCGAGATCCGGGGCGAGCGCGCGCGCGCGGCACTGAGCCGCGCGCGCTCGGCTTTCGTGAGCCGAAGCGGGAGCCTCCGCACCGCCATGCGCCAGTGGGAAGATAGCACCTACCGAGGGTGGGACAGCATCGTCGAAAGGCTGTCAAAGGCGCGCGGCCTGGAGCCGGCCACCGATACCACCGACGCAACCGGCTGGTCCCGATTCACCCTCGCACCAGGCAAGTGGTGGATCTACGCTCGCGCCTGGGACACCAGCGACCCGAATTCCGAGTGGTACTGGAACGTTCCGGTTAACGGAGACACCGTGCTCCTGTCCAGCCGGACCGGACACCAGCAGCCGCGCTACTAGGAGAGATGATGACCTCGGAGATCGTTCGGTTGATGGGCACAGCTCTGGCAATCCACCTCATTGCCATCCCGGTGGGCGCTCAGACCAAAGCGGCATCGCTGGAGACTCGCAGCAAAGGCTCGCCCAAGGCCCCGGTGACAGTATATGAGATGTCCGATTTTCAGTGTCCCTACTGCCGGCGGTTTGCCCAGGAGACCTTCCCCGGGCTGGCGCGAAGCTACATCACGACCGGCAAGGTCCACTGGGTCTTCATCAATTTTCCGCTCACCGACGTTCACGCTCATGCGGCCGCCGCTGCCCAGCTCGCGCTCTGTGCCGCCAAACAGAACGGTTTCTGGCGAGTGCACGACCTCCTCTTCCGGTACCAAGACACCTGGGCACCGTTGAAGGAGGCGGGCCCGTTCTTCCTGTCGCTGGCCGATTCGGCGGGCCTCTCCAAACCGGCGGTGCTCAGCTGCCTCGAAGCACCGGAGACGCTCCAGGCCGTTCAGGCGGACGCGGAGGGAGCCGCACGCTCCGGGGCGGCCAGCACACCGACATTCTACATCGAGGGGGGCCTGCTCGAGGGGGCGGTGCCACTGAGCGTCTTCCGGAAGGTGCTGGATTCGGTGTACGAGGTTAAGACGGGAAGGGCGGGAAAGACGGGAAAGTAAAACTGAGAGATTGTTGGGAGTTCTAAAGCGCGTTCACCCTTCCCGTCCTTCCCGACTTTCCCGTCTTACCCAACTGCTAGAAACACATCGTACAGCGCGTGACTCCATGCGGTGATGCCGAAGCCGCGCAGCACATACAGGCCACTGAAAAGAAGTCCGGCCACGGTTCGGAATGTGAACGACCCCAGCTCCAACGGCTCGCCGTACGGTCCGATGTAGTGAAAGGCAGAGAAGAAGAGCGCGCCCAGGCACACCGCGAAGACCTTCGCCCGGGTTGCGCCCCAGCCGAAGCCGATAGTTGCCAGCCACGCGAGCCCCGACACGATGATCACCCGGAACAGCAGCTCCTCGTAGATGCCGGCCCCGAGAGAAATCATCAGCTGAGTCGGCAGGCTCCAGTGGGCCAGCAATCCTGCGCCCAGCGCGGAGGCATTCCTGACGACGGAGAGTCCGGGCAGCAACAGCACGGTGAGCGTGCTCGCAACAATACCGAACGTGAGAGCATAGAGTACGGATTCCGCGGCCATCCAGGCGAAGTAGCGCGGCCGGATTTGCCCTGAGCGGCGGTAGTCCTTCCAGACGACGGCAGCGCCTCCTCCCACCAGCACGATTCCGAAAACCGCCAAGCCATCCCGACCACCCAGCATCAGGAACAAGCTCTTCAGCAGGACATCGGCGCCATTGCGCACTCCCGAGACCTCGCTGCGGGACAATGTGAAGGCGAGAACCTCGTAGGCCACCAGCAGCGGGAATGCGAAGCTCAGGCTGTAGCGCAGTGCCCGGGCCTCGTGCCAGTATCTGGAAACAGTGGAGTTCGGCATAGGGTGTAGAAAGAATACAAAAAAAGGGGCCGCTCTTCGCGGCCCCCCCCCCAGGTTCGAAGTGTCGCCTGGGTCTCAGCGTGCAGCTCAGACTAGCGGCCGCAGGCGACCCTTGACTCTGTAGACAATGGATCACCTCCTCTGGTTAGATAAGTTCTTGTCATTGGGGGGCTTCGCTTTCCGTGGTTCAGTTTCGTGGTTCAGTCTGCCCCGGTTATCGCGTCCTTTCTCACTTTGAGGACGCAGAGAAAAACCTAATGGGATTCCCGGCCTCGATGCCAGGGGCCAGTAGAGACACGAAAGTCCGGGCGGTCATAGCCTAAGCCTTCCTCGATCGCTTCCGGGGCCGATCGAAAAGCTCACCCGGTTCAACACGGAGGACATCGCAAAGAGCCTCGAGCTGCTCGGGGTTCAGGCAGCGGGGTGCCCCAGTAGCTCCAGAACAGCCGATCCACCTCGAGATCCTTAAGGCATGACCTGGGCCCCCACGTCTATTTGCTTCGGCGTTCTAGGAGGAGGAGAACAAGGGGCCACGGGTTATCGCGGGAACGCGTGCTAAGAAAGAACGTGAAGTAACAACTCGAAGGTGACCTCTTCGATTTCATCGGCTACTCTATCGATTTCCTCTGCCGTAAACTCCTGGTACTGGTGGGTGAGGCCCTTGGGTCTCTTGGCCGTGATTTTCATTCTGGCGACTTTGAGGTCATCGGAGCCTGTGACCCAAATGGAATGGGTCAGCATGTCGCGTCGCTGCCCAGCGGATTCAGCCCTCTTTTAGAAGCTGCTCGAAGGCGGTGACAATATTAGGCTCTTTCTCCCTGTGTTTGTACGCTGCGCTTGCTAGGTGAAGTAAGCCTCGGAAAGAAAGCTCCGCAGTGATGATCTGACCCAGCGCCTGCTCACTCCCTACCAGACGCCAGACAACAACGGCTAGCTGGTGCTCCATCATAGCAAAGCCCACCATGACACGACCGAAGGCTCGAAGATGAGCGTCGGAAGCGCCAACGCCGATCCTCCCGCGGCTCACCCCCTACCCCGCTCGTGTACCAGCGCGTCCCGGCCTTCACCAGTCAGCTTGTAACTTGCCTTGAACCACTCGCCTTGGTGCGTCATGTAGTTCTTCTGGAGATGCAACTCAATCCAACCGTTCCCTTGGGCAGCCCGTTAGCCATGTTTCAGGAGCACGCTTGTGCTATGGCGTGTACAGCTCGTTTGCGCTGGGTCCTGCGGCGCCAGACTGCCTGCCACCGCCGACCGCGAGGATATGGGACTGGCTGTTGGCGACCGCAGCAGCCGCCAGGCCGAACCGTGCCGTCGGCATTGGAGCCTTGGTGCTCCACATGTTGGTCAAGGGATTGTAGGCATAGACGTTCTGTCTTGCGCACGTCCCCGCTTGCTCGCACTGGCCTCCCGTGTAGGCATCCCTCCCTAGCCCGCCTACCACGTACAGCTTGCTATTCATGCGTGCGCCAGCGGCGTGGGCCCGGGCTTGGGGCATCGGGGCGAGTGCCGTCCAGGTGTTCGTCCCCGGATCGTAGACATCGAGATCGGCGGTGGGGCCAATGTAGGGGGCGAGGCCGCCCGCAACATAGAACTTGCCGTTGATGGCCGCTCCGGCGCCATTTATGTGAAAGCGGGGGCACGGCGCCAAGGTGGTCCAGACATTAGTGCCGGGATCGTAGCGATAGAGCCGCCGGATTCCCCTCACCGTGCAGTCATAACCGCAGGTGCCGGCGAGCACGTAGAGCTTGCCGGCGATGACGCCGGTGACCCCGTCGGCGGTGTGCCGAGGCATGTCGGCCTTACTGGTCACGCGGTTGGCAAGCGGATCGTAGGCGT
>DASYVW010000269.1:0-2865 GCA_035936675.1 Gemmatimonadales bacterium | reverse complement strand
CCGGCCTACCCCAGGGGGCGCCGCGCGCCGGCGATCGGTTTCCGTGGCTGCGGCTCAAGCTCTCCGCGAACGGTCCCGCCGAGGACTTCTTCGGTAAGCTCGACGACACCCGATTCACTCTGATCGTGATCGGGCAGGCCGTCCCTCCGGCTGGAACCCCAGGCCTCGGCGACCTGCTGCGCACCTATGTCGTTCCCAGCGATCCCACCAATGACCGGGAGCTCACCCGCGCGCAGATCCCTCGGCAAGCATTCTACCTTCTGCGCCCAGATGGTCATATCGCACTCGCCGGGATTCGCCTGGAGGCTGCGGCAGTGGCACGCTACGTCTCCGATCGTCTACACCTTAGAATCACAGCCGCGTGAACCAAGACGCTGCTCTTGCTTCCCATTCCACGAAGGGGCCTTGATGTCGATGCGTTGCCTCCTCCTTGGCAGGCTCGTACCGATCTGGTTGGCCTGGGCGTCCCGGCCACACCGCCGACGCGAGTCGCGGTCTTCTCCATCACACTAAACGACCTTTCAAACCAGCCAGCCAACCCGGAGTTGCCCGCCCGAATGCTGCTGCTGGCAAGCGCGCTACGGGAGCGCCTGGGGACTGGCTGCGGTTACCACGTCGTGCCGGTTGACTCCCTCGCTCAGACGTCGGGATCGATTGCCACCGGCTACCTCTACGCTCACCCAGACGTCGCCGTGGGCCTCGCGGCCTCCACGAAGGCGGAGTGGATCATCATTCCCCGCTTGAATCGGGCGAGTCCCTGGGTTACCGACTTGCAAGCCAACGTGGTGCGGGGCCGCGATACCGCCCTGGTCAGCAACCGGATCGTAGAACTCAAGGGGATCGAGTTGACGC
Organism: Gemmatimonadales bacterium; assembly: GCA_035936675.1. Taxonomy (GTDB): domain Bacteria; phylum Gemmatimonadota; class Gemmatimonadetes; order Gemmatimonadales; family GWC2-71-9; genus CAVVWJ01. The sequence goes on along the minus strand of DASYVW010000269.1, from coordinate 2,013 downwards.
CGGAGTTGGCGGCCAAGCTGGAAGAGCGCGGTGCAGCCTGGATGGCCGACCAGATCTCGCAAGCCATTGAGCACTCATCCAGAGGCCCACGCCCGGCGCCACGTCGCTGTAGAGCGTGAAGGATCAGGAGCGACCAAAGGTCAGATCGAGCCCGCGGCCATCACCCAGATTCCCCACCCGATCATCAGGAGTCCCGCAACCCGGCCGAGTCCGCGCCTGCTGGGCCCCAGCTTTTCGGCCAGCACGAATATCGCGATCACGGCCACCCAGAGCAGGTTCATTACCCCGGCAACGAACAGCAGTGCCATGAGCAGCCCGCAACACCCGACGCAGAAGGTCCCGTGGCGAACGCCCATGACCAGCGCTCCCCGGGTTCCCTCCCGCCATTCCGCCGAGAGGAATCCCAGTGGTGACCGGCACCGCGAAAGGCAGGCATCCTTGAGCGGGAGCCACTGGTAGAGTCCCGCCGCGATCAGCAATCCGCCGCCGAGCCAGGGGCTGGCGCTCACCATGCCCGGCGAGAGAAGCGCGAGTTGGTGCAACTTCCACTGCGCGACCGCGGCGATCGTCGCGTAGAACGCCCAGACGAGGAGATATCCCAGGGTAAAGACCGCCGCCGCCGCGGTCGGGACGTTCGTTGCCCGGCGCCGTCGAGCGACGCTGGCGAAGAGAAGAATGGCAGGCGCCGCGGAGGGGACCATCATCGCCACCATCATCACGACCCACATCGGCACCAGCCAGCTCAGCGCGGGTGCGCCCGTGTCGCCCGGCATCGGCATCGCCATCGCGCTGTAGGGCGACATCACGCGCCCCGTGTGGATGACGAAGGCCCAGGCTAGCGCGGTGACACCAGCGAGCCCGGCCGCGACAACAACTCGGTCGCGACGCAGGGCGCTCTGGAGCAGGCCCGATCCAACGGTTGCGGTGGTCATGGGAGATCCGCCGCTACTGCTGGTTGGTCCAGGTAGGCGTGGCATAGCTGGCGAATCCGCCGCCGTGCCGGAACTTGACGGGCCCGTAATTCACCTCGAGGACGTCGGTGCTGGTGATGTTGCCGGTGTTCCAGAAGAAGCCGCCCTTGGGGTAGACGATCTGGACCTCTTTTTCCTGGCCCGAGACTGCGTCGCGGATGGGACTCTGCCGCATCTCCAGCACACCCGGGATCCGGAGGCTCGAGCGGGTGCCATTTACCTTCATCTCGATCGGCTTGCGCACCGGACCCTCCAGCACCGCGATCGTGCCCGCCAGTGCCTCCCAGGGCATGCCACCTGCCTGCCCCGAGAGAATCATGGTGATCGCCTCTGCCTGCTTGTCGCTGGCCTTCTCGTCGATGAAGACGGCGACCTTGCCGTTGCCCTCGTGTATTGCCTTGGGATACATGCAGGCGACGACGTAGCGGACGCCTTGAAGCTCAACGTCGCCGTACTTTCCTTCCTTCACCTCACCTGCGATGATGGCCTCGCAGCCTTCCCCGTCGGGAAAGCCTTTGAACTGGCAACCACAACCGTGTGTGCAGTTGCAGCCTTCGATGTTGTGGACCGTGATCCGGTAAGGCAATGGGGCCATGAGTGCCTCCTGGTGAAGCTGCGTGCGGAGTGGGGGTATGAGTTGGGCCAATATGCGCGCCGAGGCCACACACCGGAAGTGACCTTCGGCGCTAGCTAGGAAGGCCTCATCGGCGCAGATTCGAAGAGTCCCTCCAACCCCAGGTCTCGCCGTGATCCACGGGACCGCTTCCGAACTGGCTGACGCCCTCCGCGACCGGTACGTGATCGAGCGCGAGCTCGGCCGCGGGGGGATGGCCACCGTCTACCTCGCCCGCGACCTCAAGCACGGCCGGCTGGTTGCCATCAAGCTCCTGCGCCAGGAGCTCGTCGCCGCACTCGGTCCTGACCGCTTTCTCCGGGAGATTCAAGTCACCGCTGGTCTCCAACATCCTCACATCCTCCCATTACTCGATTCGGGTACGATCGACGACGCTGGCGGAAGCCGTCCCTACTATGTCATGCCGTA
>DASYVW010000268.1:0-3961 GCA_035936675.1 Gemmatimonadales bacterium | reverse complement strand
AGAGGGGCCGACACCCGCCCAGCGGGTGGATGGGCAGCGGGGCGGGGGTGCTCCGCGGCCGAATAGGGGCGGAATATACTACGGAAGGAACGACTTCAGGCGACTACCCAGGTCCGATCTAATCGCTGTCCCGATCGTGAGTTCCGGTGAGCTCCTGAAATAGCTGGCTGGTTCTGGGGTCGCGGGCCATGCGACCGCGGAAGAACGAGACGGTGTGCGCCAGCCCTTCGGCCAGGGTGATCCTGGGTTGCCACCCCAGCCATTCGCGGGCCCGGGTGATGTCGGGCTTACGCTGAACCGGATCGTCCTCGGGGAGCGGCCGATAGGTTACCCGGATATCACCACCGACGATGCGCGACACCTCCTGAGCCAGTTGTCCAATGGTGAACTCGACCGGGTTACCGAGATTGACCGGCTGGTGCCTGCCCTCTGCCTGCATCAACCTGATGAGTCCATCGACCAACTCGTCCACATAGCAGAACGAGCGGGTGTGTTTCCCGGTCCCATAGATCGTCAGCTCCTGTCCCCGAAGCGCCTGGACGATGAAGTTGGAAACCACCCGCCCGTCGTTCTCCGCCATTCGTGGCCCGTAGGTGTTGAAGATGCGGGCGATGCGGATGTCGACTTTGTCCTGGCGGTGGTAGTCCACCATAAGCGTTTCGGCAACCCGCTTGCCTTCGTCATAGCAGGAGCGTGGGCCGATAGGATTGACGTTGCCCCAATAGCTCTCGGGCTGGGGGTGGACGGTTGGATCTCCATAGATCTCGGACGTGGAGGCCTGGAGAATCCGGGCCCGCATCCGCTTGGCCAGCACCAGCATGTTGATGGTGCCGAGTACGTTCGATTTGACCGTCTTGACCGGATTGTACTGGTAGTGAATCGGCGAGGCGGGACAGGCCAGATTGTAGATCTGCTCCACGTCGATGAAGAAAGGCTCGGTCACATCGTGTCGGACGAACTCGAACTCCCGGTGTTCGAGCAGGTGGGCCACGGTCTCGCGCCGGCCGGTGAACAGGTTGTCAAGGCAGACCACATGGTGACCTTCTGCGAGCAGTCGCTCACAGAGGTGGGAACCAATGAATCCGGCGCCGCCGGTCACGAGGATGCGCATGTTCCTGGTCTTATTAGAGGAATGGTGCTCCTCGAGGCCGCCCATACCTGACTTAAAGGCTAGCGTCGCGGCGCCCCGGAGTTCTTTGGTGTCGCCTGAGACTGCGTGGAATCGAACGCCTGCGTGGCGTCGGCCCGGCTCTCGGGGGACTCCGGCAAAGTCAGGGTGCTCTGTCCCTTCGAATCCACCCCAACGCCGACTTTCGCGTTGCCGCTCCGGTCGGCAAAGACCAGCGTAGACGAGCCACCCCGAACCAGACTGAGTACGGTTCGCGTGGTGCCGTTCTCGTCCGCGAACAGCAGGCTCACGGTCTGATCCGGCAAGAGCCCCAGTACCGCGCGCGAGCGGCCCGCGCTGTCTCTCACGGTGATCCCGGAGGCCCCTCCCTCGAGCACCGCGAGGCTCAGTCCCGCCTTGCTCCCCGGCTCCTGGAGCTGGAGGCGCATCGAGCCCTTGTCTCCGGTAGACCAGGAGCCACGGATTGCTCCAGTCCGGTCACGCAGGAGGAATTGCCGAGCCTCGATGACATCGGCCACGGTGCCCGGGAGACCGTGGCGGGCAGACACGATCAGGAGGGCGGTCGCCAGCCCGAGCAGCAGCGCCCCGCTTATCACCGTCCCCATCCAGAGCCGCCGAAGCCGCCGATTCTCGCGGGCCTGCTCTTCGATGCGAATCGTCAGCCCTCGCTCCAGCTCCAGCATCTGGCGGCGGAACGGATCGACCGTGGCCTCCGGCTTGAAAGGATCGGGCGTTGCGCCGGGCTTGACTCCCGTCATGCTGAGCCGTTCTCCAGGAAGTACGACCGGCAGGCCCGGTCGACCAACTCGCGGGTGAGTTGAGGCGTGATCTCCCGGTACTTGGCGATGTCCTCCACATGAGCGATCAGATCGCGCGGGTGACTTCCGCGAGGCGGGATCCCGCGCTTGTCGTAGAATTCCTCGAACAAGTAGGCCACCGTTTCGGACGCGTACGCCAGGCCTGCGCCCACGCAGCACCGGCGAAAGATCTCCTCGTACTGGGCCCGGGTCGGATTTACCACAGGGATCTTGTAGTGAATCCGCCGGAGAAAGGCCTCCTCGACCAGCTCGGCGGGGTCGAGATTGGTGGCGAAGATCAGAAGACAGTCGAACGGCACCGGAAATTTGCCGCCGGTGTGCAGGGTCAGATAATCGATCCGCTTTTCCAGCGGCACGATCCAGCGGTTCAGCAGGTCGCGGGGCGGCACTCTCTGCCGGCCGAAGTCGTCCACGATCAGGACACCACCGTTTGCCTTAACCTGGAAGGGGGCCTGGTAGAGCTTGGTGAATGGGTCATAGCGCAGGTCGAGCTGGTCCAATGTCAACTCGCCACCGGTCAGGACCACGGGTCGCTTGACTCTCGCGTAGCGCCGGTCGTAGCTGGGCCCGCTCCTCCAGAGCGACTCTATTCCGACCACCTCAGCCCTGGTCTCGATCTCCTCGTGATGGACCGGGTCGTACACCAGCATGATCTGGCCTTCGACATCCACCGCATACGGCAGGTAGAGCACCCCCCCCAGCATCTGCGAGATGGCCTCAGCAATCGCCGTCTTCCCGTTGCCGGGGTGGCCGTAGAGGAAGATGGACTTCGAGGAGTTGACGGCGGGGCCCAGCAGGTCATAGACAGCATGGTCCAGCACCAAGTGGCTTAACCCCGTGCGCAAGGACTCCTGGGTAACGTGGGCAAGCCGTATGGACTGCGCGTGGATCCATTTGCTGTACTGGGACAGTGGCACCGGCACCGGCCCCACGTACTGGCTGGCCTCGAGCGCCTCTCTCGCGCGGTTCCGTCCCTCATCCCCAAGATCGAACAGATAACTGCCACGATGGGGTGCGGTGGTGCCACGAACCTCGATGAACCGCCGGTGCTGGAGCGTGAGCAGCTCCTCGTCCACCAGAGGGAAGGGCAGTCGCAGAAAATCCGCCAGATACTGACCGCTCCGGGAGCCCTGGACGTAGAGGACCTTCAGCAACAGGTCGCGCACCGCGTCTGCCGAGAGGCCGGTGTCGGCCAGCTTCTCGGGAATCGGAGGAACCGCCACCGTCTCGGCAAGGTCCAGCTCGTTCGCTATCATCGGGGTGGCACTCACGACACTGCCTCCGTTCTTCGATACTCGGCAGAGGCCACTGGCGCGGCTGACCAGACCAGGACGTCGCCAATGCTGGTGCCCGACTCCAGGAGCGCTCCGGCGGAGAGCTCCAGGGCGTGGGCCGCGTTCCGGTGCCAACGGGTTCGAGATCCCGGCGCAAGTGAGGAGTAGATGGCCACTACGGTGCCTCTTCCGTCGAGAAACGCGATGTCCAGCGGGAACCGCATCCCATACATGTGCACCGAGCTGCAAGGCGTCAGCAGGAGACCTTCTCCCGGGCCGGGCGCTGGGCGAGCCAGCATGCCCCTGAGCCTCGCCAGCCAACCATCCGCGAGCCCGATCCGGGCCCCCAGCTCCCGCTCACCCCGGGTGTTTACCACCCGCACGAGACGCATTAGAGCTTGCTGAAGGTCCGGAAGATCGCCAGCGCCGAGGGGCCTATCACGACCACGAACATCGCTGGAAAGACGAACAGGACGAGCGGAAAGACCAGCTTGATCGTCGTCTTGGCCGCGGCCTCCTCGGCCCGCTGCCGGCGCTTCGTGCGCATCGTCTCGGAGTGGACCCGCAGAGCGTCTGCAACCGACGTTCCGAACCGGTCGGTCTGAACCAGCATGCTCACCAGCGATCGTATGTCTGGCAACCCGGTGCGCTCGGCAAGATTCTTGAGCGCCTCATCCCGGGGAGTGCCGGCGCGCATCTCCAGGTTGACCATGGTGAGATGCTCGCTCATGACTCCACTC
>DASYVW010000267.1:0-1823 GCA_035936675.1 Gemmatimonadales bacterium | reverse complement strand
GTCGAGGTGGGTCCGTTGGGCGTCGACCGCTCCCGCACAAGCAAATTGGGCTCTTGTGACTGATCCGTGGGCGCCTGAGTAGCCCATCCGCGGCTGCACGCCGCCTCCTACCTACGTTTCCGGCTGTTCAGGACTGGATTCGCAGGGAGGAGAGACGGCGTGCGATCAACGACGTTATGGGCTCGGCTGCTCGGATTGGTGAAGGTCGTCGTCGAAGACGTCGCGTTCGACGAGGACGAGCAGTGCGTCGTGGTGTCGGTTCGCCCTCGCAAGGCAACGAAGCGCCGCTGTGGCGAGTGCGGGCAGCGCTGTCCCGGCTACGACCGAGGGGAGGGACGGCGACGGTGGCGAGCGCTCGATCTCGGCACGATCCGTGCGTTCTTGGAGGCGGACTCGCCACGGGTGAAGTGCAAGGAGCACGGCGTGGTCGTCGCTCAGGTTCCTTGGGCCCGCCACGGTGCCGGCCACACCTACGCCTTCGACGACACCTGCTCGTGGTTGGTGACCCACTGCTCGAAGTCGGCGGTGGGCGAGTTGTTGCGGGTCGCCTGGCGCACGGTGGGATCGATCGTGACGAGGGTGGTGGCCGATGCCGAGAACAAGACCGACCGCTTCGCCAATCTGCGCCGCATCGGCATCGACGAGATCTCCTACAAGCGGGGTCACAAGTACCTGACGGTGGTGGTCGACCACGACTCCGGCGTGTTGTTGTGGGCACACCCGGGCCGGGACATGAAGACGCTGGAGAAGTTCTTCGACCGCCTGGGCGAGGAGCGTTGTGCGGCCATCACCCTGGTCAGCGCCGACGCAGCCGAGTGGATCGCCAACGTGGTCGGCGCCCGGTGCAAGAACGCCGAGCTGTGCCTGGACCCGTTCCACATCGTCGCGTGGGCGACCAAGGCCCTCGACGAGGTCCGCCGCGAGGTGTGGAACGCGGCGCGCAAGAACGGCCAGCACGGGGTGGCCAGGGACTTGAAGAACGCCCGCTACGCGCTGTGGAAGAACCCGGGCGACCTCACCGCCCGCCAAGGGGCCACGCTCGCCTCCATCGCCCAGACCAACAAGGTGCTCTACCGGGCCTACCTGCTCAAAGAACAGCTCCGCCAGGTGTTCGCCCTCAAGGGCGCCGACGGCATCGCCCTGCTCGACGGGTGGCTGAAGTGGGCACGGCGATGTCGTATCCCGGCGTTCGTGAAGCTGGCCAAGGCCATCACCGAGCACCGGGCCGGCATCGAGGCCGCCCTCACCCACGGCCTGTCGAATGCCCGGGTCGAGAGCGTGAATACCAAGCTGCGCCTGTTGACCCGCATCGCCTTCGGGTTCCGCTCGCCCGACGCCCTCGTTGCCCTGGCCATGCTCTCCCTCGGTGGCCTGTGTCCGCCGTTGCCGGGACGGTCCTGAAGAACTGGCCAAGCGATCAGGCCAGTCTCCCGCGGGAGAGTCGGCGGGGGCCGGGAGTCTCCCGCGGGAGAGTCGGCGGCGGGAGTCCCGTCCTCAATCGCAGCGAGTGCGATCTCCGGCAGCTGGCGGGCGACACGACACCCCGCCCGACCCCCACCTGAGCCCCCGCCGACGCCATCGCCAACCCTGTGGGCGTTGCCCGCACCCCGCTGCCGCCCCTCCGCTTCGCTCCGGGTTGCCCACGAGAACGACCCACAGCACTCGTGTCCCGGGCCTCGGCCGCAGTCCCGGCCCGTCGATCGGTCGATGTCACGCCACCGTCGTCACCGGCCATCCACCACGGCCATTCGGTTCAGTCCGTCGTTATCGACCCACGGAAGTAGCAGAAGAGTCCTATTTGAGGGGGTCCGAGCCCTGCGGCT
>DASYVW010000266.1:0-2039 GCA_035936675.1 Gemmatimonadales bacterium | reverse complement strand
CCTACGCCTCGATGCCCATGGCCATCTTTGTCGGAACCGCCGCGACTCCCCCGGCCGTCGTGCTGGCCGCCTCGCCGGACGCCGGGGTGGACGCGGCCGGACTCCTCAAGGGTCTTCTGGCCACAGTGGGAGGCCGGGGTGGTGGCTCCGCTACCCTGGCGCAGGGCATAGTACCTGGCCGTCCCCAGTTGGAAGCGGTCGTCGCATCCCTGAAAGCCTAGGGGAGCAACCCGCAACGCTCGTCCTATGAATCAGGCTGGCCGGGCGGACGCGGGGTAGCGGCGCTCCCAGGTGCGAAGCGACTCGAAGGACAGACCATCCAATTCGAGGGACACTGCACGCGCGGCCGCGACCGCCGTTTCCAGGTCGCGCCGGTCCTCTTCCGTCAGTTCCCGAACCCTGGAATGAGCTACGCCTAGTATGACAGTCAGCTGGCTGTTGACCCGGTCCTGCAGCATGGCCCGCAGCTTTAGAACGAGCGCTTGGCGGCGGAACCAGCAGTGCCGGTGGACGGCCCAGGTGAGGAACCCTTGAAGCCAGATCAGGAAGATGAGTGCCAACCCCTGATCGCCCCGGGAGAGCTCACTGAGGGTGACCATGAGTGCCAGCAGCACCCCTGCGATCGTGAGGAAGAGCTCGAAGTGCTCGGCCAGCCGAGCGCGGAACGCGCGCTGCGCGGAGGAGAGGTGCTTCACTTGGTCCTCGGAGAGCGAGATACTTTGATGATGCGATAGCCGCGATCGGGGGGTGCACTCGAAGCTATAGTATTCGGCCTTAGCGCCGCCCTGTCCAGAGGCAGGGGCCTCGTGGAAGCAAAAAGCCCCGCCAAAGGCGGGGCTTTTCCATGCTGGCGGAGCCGGATTACGCCGCGAGCTCTCGGAGCTTGTCTCCGTGCTCTTCTTTCAACTGGCGAAGGGCGCGATCCCGAAGCTGGCGGATCCGCTCGCGAGTGACCCCCATCATTCGGCCGATCTCCTCGAGGGTCTTGGCATTACCGTCGTCCAGCCCGAAGTACAGCCGGAGCACCTTTGCATCTCGGGCGGCCAAGGCGGCCAATGCCACCTCCAGGTCGCTCGTTCGGCTGCTGGCCAGGGTAGAGGCATCCGTGCCTTCCTGCGTCAACGGCACGAACCGCTCGAGCCGGCCTCGGTCTTCTCCCTCCCGCACGGGATGGTCGAGTCGGAGAGCCTCCACGTGCAAGGCGCCGAGCGACCGCACCGCTTCGGGGGTGAGTCCTGTCGCCTTGACCAATTCCTGAGTGGTAGGCACCCGACCCAGCTTCTCCGTGAGGTACACCGTGGTCCGGCCCAGGCGAGTCAGATCCGCCGTCCGGTTGAGCGGAAGCCGGACCGGTCGACCATGCCGGGCGATCGCAGCCTGGATGGCCTGGCGGATCCACCAGACCGCGTAGGAGATGAACTTGACCCCGCGGTCCGGGTCGAACTTCCGGGCTGCCGTCATCAGGCCGACATTCCCTTCCCCGATCAGGTCCATCAGCGGAACCCCACGGTTCTGGAACTTCTTGGCCACGGAGACCACGAACCGCACGTTATGGCGGGCCAGCTTCTCCTGGGCCTCGACCTCGCCCCGGAATGCACGCCGTGCCAAGGCCGTCTCCTCCGCCACCGTCAGCAGGGGGATGCGGCTGATGTCCTTGAGGTAGAAATCGAGGCTCTCACGCCCTTCGTCCACGGCCCGGGCCAGCGCCTTGGGGCGAGGCGAACGTCGACGCGACTTCTTGGTACCTGCCACTTTCGTACTCCCTGTTGTTGCCCGTCAGGGCTGCTATGAAGCCAGTTTCGCTGGAGATCAAACATTCGAGAGACCCGGCCGGTTCCCCAACGGGAACCCCGCATACATACTGCCTGAGGGTTGCCCCGGGTCGCAGGTCCCAGGCCTCCCGGACGCGAAAAGGGCCGAACCCTGGTGGCTCGGCCCTGCTTTGGCCCGGAAGCAGCCGCCCCGGCTACATCCCCCTACCAACTGATCGTGTACTGGCCTCCGACGGTATAGTAGACCTCGCTGGCCCGCAGGTCGCT
>DASYVW010000265.1:0-4829 GCA_035936675.1 Gemmatimonadales bacterium | reverse complement strand
GACTGCGCGACAAAGAGCGCCTGCTTGACGCCGAGCTGGTCCAGCGCATTGCTGATCCGCACCGTCTGGGCGGTAAAGGAGTAGTCCGCCTTCTTCGGATGAGAAGAAAAGCCGTAGCCCAGCGGCTCGATCACGATGGTGCGATAGCCGAGGGCCACCAACGGGCCGGTAATGCGGCGATAGCCATAGGCCGCGCCGAAGATGCCGGGGATGAGCACCAGCGGTTCGCCGGTGCCGCGGCTGGTGATACGCAGGACCTCGCCCGGGGCCACCTGAATATTGCGGATGACGGGGCTGACGGCGCTGTCGCTTGGTGCCGAGAGTAAGGCGAGGGTAAGCAGGAGCATGGGAATCTCTGAGGGGAGGAAAAAGAAAAGGGGCCGGTGCAGCGCACGGCCCCTGGAGTCACCTCGAATTGTCGGGGTGCCTGCTGGCGCCCCACGTCTGCAACCTACCCAATCGCCCAGATGAACACAAACCGCGCGGCTAGCTAATTGGTGTCCATGAGGTTAAGCTTCGGTTACCCTCTAGAACATCAAGGCCTGGAAGCATCAAGGCGGAGGCGCTTCCCTCACCATCCTGACAGGTCCCCAATGGCCAATCCCAGTGCTCGTCCCGGCCGCTCAGAGCCGCAAGAGCTTCCCAAGTCCCTAACAGATCGTGTGATGGCACGCGTTGACGACGCCCGTATCGCGGTCGATCGCCGTGAAGGGGCCACCCGCCCCAAGTCAAAGCGCCGCCGGCGTACGTCGGTCGAAACCTCCGCTGCTGGGCCGAGCGCTCAGGATCTGCGCGAGTCCAAGTCACTCAAACGGGTCTTTCGCGATCTCGGTCTCTCCTACCGGGAGTACCGGCGCCAGACCGGCGAACCGGTGGCCCCTGCCGTGCGAGCAGCCGCCTGTAACTTCAAGGCCGCACCCAGCCTCACTTCGCTGGTCTCGGTGGCGGTCTTCCTCGACGAGCTCGATATCCTGACCTGGTAGGCCAACGATAGCCTCGTCTCACTGCGGCCTGGGCGGCGGCCCCTCGGGCCCTCCGGGCCCGCCGGGAAGCTCGCCCGGCGGCGGACCGGGTGGATGAGGATGCTGCCTCCGGATCGCCTCCGCCTTCTTCCGCTGCTCCGGTGTGAGCACAGAATCCAGGGCACGGCGGGTAAGGGTGATGATCGAGTCGAGTTGGGGCTGAACCTGCCCGCGTACCGCGCGTAGCTCGCGCCCCTGCCGGTCCATGATCGAATCGATTCTGATCTGCTGATCCGGCGTCAGCCCGACCTCCTTCGCAAAGCGATCCCGGAACTCACGATCTCGCGGCCCTCCGTGTGGCCCGCCGGGCCAGGGACCATGGTGCATGTGCGGCAGCAGGATGAGCCGGTCGGCCGCGACGCCCGCAATTCCCCCCGCCAGAACCGCAACCAGCAGCACCAGAACAGCCAACAGCGGCCCACCAGGCGTCTTTCGTTCCGGACGTGGGTCGGTCATTGGTTGACCGCCTGCTCCAGCAGCCAGTCGTTGCCTTCCGGAGCGATGAGGTGGCCGGTGAGCCAGCTTCCCGATGCGGGCTCGGAGAAGGCAGCCAGCACCAGCGTACTGTCGGAGCCCATGTCCGTGCTGTAGCTGCTGAGAGCAGTCGCGGTGCCACTGGCCTGAACCAGCAGGCCCGCTGCGAGAGAGGCGGCCAAGCCCACCGGTACGGCGACTCGGGTCCAGGCCGAGATCCACTCCCACCACCGAAACGCCGGCGTGCCGAGCTGGGCCAGCCTTGGCCGGGCCGCCGCCAGTATTCTGCGCCGCAAGGCCTCGAGGTCGCCCGTCTCCCGCGCGGCCTCGATCCGCTGTAGGGCCTTCCCAAGCTCCGGATCCCGCTCCGGATCGCGAAAGAACCCGCTCATTCCATCCATCCCTTCAGCGCCTCGCGCAGGGTCCGCCGTGCCTGATGCAGATGCCACCGTACCGTCACCTGACTCACGCTGAGCATGCTAGCCACCTCTTCGGTTGAGTGTCCGTCGATCTCGAATAGCGAGACGATGAGTCGCTGGCGATCGGGGAGCCCTTGAAGCGCCTTGTCCAGGGACTGACGCAGTTCGGCCCGCTCGGCATCCCGGTAAGGGCTCGATTTTCCCGCGAACGTCTCCGGATCGTGCGACTCGGTCCGGCGCACCGACTGCTTTCGCCGCTGATCGATACCGGTGTTGACCAACAGCCGGGTGAACCAGGGGCCGAACGCTCGCCCCACGTCGAAGGTCGCGATCCGATCCAGCGCTCTCAGAAACGCGTCCTGCACCAGATCGTCGGCGTCGTCGGGATCCGGCATCAGGCGCCTGGCCAGGACGCGCGCCCGCGGCAGGTAGCGCTGCACCAGGGTGTCGAACGCCCCGGCATCGCCGCCCTGCACCCGGACCAGGAGCTCTCGATCGTCGATCGGCTCACCGGCGGCACCTGCGCCGGCCGGCATCGCCCCGGCGGCGATCATGCTGGTTCTATCTCCGACTCCTCGACGTTGGGGTTAGGGCCGGCCTAGTGGGAGGCCGGGCACCTCCCGCATGTCTTCATATACGGAACAGGCGCCGCTTCGTTGGGCGGCTAGGGGCTGATTATCACCTTTCAGGCCCTCAGGGTGACAATGCTCCCAGCTCCTAGCTACTAGCTCCTAGCTAATACCTAACAGCTCGCCGTCCCCAACGCATTCGAGACACTGTGCGTATCTCGGAACAGACAGTTCTACCGACAATATCTGAACCCGAGGTTGACCATGTCCATTGCAGGAAAGCCATCGAAGCTCACCAGCGCGGCTGTTGGGCTGGGATTCACCCTGACCCTTCTACTCGGCATTGCCGGCTCGCCCTTCGCGCAGAGCGGCCCCGGGGGCTACGGACCGGGTCCAGGCCCGGGACCCGGCGGCGGGGGCATGCGACACGGGGGCGGCGGACGCCAAATGATGTCACGCGAGACACTCGAGGGACCTCCCTCGCCTGCCATCCTGCACGATTCCATCGGCCTGAGTGGAGACCAACTCCAGCTCTACGCTCGGCGCTACTCCAATTACACCGCCGAGACCGGACCGGTTCGCGACAGCCTCCGGACCTCCATGCAAGCCATGCGTGCGGCCTTCGAGAGTGGGGACCGTTCCGAAGCGCGCGGCCGACGTGATGCGCTTGAGGGTCAGTCTCAGGAGCTGGCGAGAAGGGACAAGGAGTTCGAGAAGGTCCTCAAGGAGGGCCTGACCAAGGACCAGCAGAAGCGCTACGACAAATGGAAGGACGCCCGCGACAAGGCGGGACGCGAACAGCACCAGCGCATGGGTCGGCCGGCACCGGGAGGCAACCCTTAGCCGGTTTCCAGGCTCTCACTGAGAGACTCCTGATTACTCGCATCACCGGAGGAGGTGCAACCGACTCTCATTCCGCAGTATCCCCATCCCGGCGTCGTCGGAGGCGGCCCCTCCGCCGGCGCCGGTTCCTACCTGCAAGTCCGGCAAAACCCTGACCCTCACCTGCACGCCTGATACACGGGCGATGTCACAAGCCGGGACCTGGAGCGTTCCTTACCGGGATGTCCGGCCCGGCACGGTATATTCTTCTTCCGTTCCCGGTCCCTAGCCGACTCCAGCGCAGAGAGCCTTTCGAATGCTGCTACTGACCGCTCTGCTGCTGGCGCAGGGACCTTCCGCGGGCTCCTACAGTCTCACCCTGAACCAGGCCCTGATCCTGTCCCGCTCGGGACGGGGACAAATCGCCGTCGCGGCGAACTACCGTCAACCAGAGGCGCCCGAGCCGATTGGCCTCTCTATTCTAGCTGATGGCAGCGCGGACAGGGTCGAGGTGACTACCGGGTTCCACGATCAGTCGATCGACGAATCGCCTGGCAGCTCCGGTAGGGGCGGGGTGGGACTCCAGGTCGGCCTAGTCGGTACGCGCCCGTCCCTGGTCGGTGACTCGTGACGTGGCGTTCCGGGGTCTTGGTCGGCCTCCTCCTAATGGGCACAGTCTCTCTCGAAGCGCAGCAGCCGCTTACGTTGGACGAGGCTCTGCGCGAGGCCCGAAGCGCCAACGCCCACCTGCCAATCGCGTCGCTCGGCCGCGACATCGCCAGGGCGCAGCTCCGGGAGGCCCAGGCGCGTTTGTGGCCGCGACTGCTTCTCGACGGCGATGCGCACGCCGGAACGCCACAGAAATACGCCACCAGCGATGCCCGTCTGCAGCTGATCGGCGTGGATACGCTATACGACGGCGGACGCTTGCGTGGCAACGTCGCCGTCGCGCGGCGGCAGGTCACTGTCGCGGGAGCCGGCTATCGTGTGATCGAAAAGGAGGTGGAGCTCGCGGTCCGGCTCCGTTTCGGTGAGGCCGGGCGCGCTGCCACAGAAATCGCCGCGCGGCGCGGCGGACTCGCCCGGCTGGAGAACTACCTGGCGCTGATCCAGGCCCGTCTGGCAGCGGGGCAGGGAGTTTCCGGGGACTTGCTCAAGACCCGGGCACGCCTCGCGAACGAGGAAGCCAACATAGCTGACGCCCAGCGCCGCCTCGATGAGGCCGAGGTCGAGCTGAACAATCTCATGGGCCGTGACCCACGGGCGCCGCTGCTACTGGCACCGCTTCCGTCCCCGCCCGCCCCATCGTTGCTGCTGCCGGACTCGATGCCGGGCGACACGTTCCCGGCCCCTTGGCTGCGAACGCCAGATGTGAGGGCGGCCGAGGCGAGCCTCGCCATTGCCCGAGCCAACATCGGGTTGGCTCGGGCCGAACGGCGGCCAACCCTGGCGGTCAGCGCAGACGTCGGCGTCATGCCCGTCTGGGGCGATACCGCCGGCCCGGCGCTGCTCAACAACGGCCG
>DASYVW010000264.1:0-2278 GCA_035936675.1 Gemmatimonadales bacterium | reverse complement strand
CGCAGGAGCAATTCGACTATTGGGAAACCAATTTCGTCTCAGCCATGAGCGCTGGAGCCACGTCTCTCCGCGTGGTCGGCGATATGACGTGCTGCCTGAATGCAGGAATGACGTTGGACGAGGTCATGGAGTACGAAGCCGGGTATGACCGGATACTGGCGAAGCGCTTCCCGCTGGTGACACTATGCCTCTACGACGTGCGCCGGTTCGAGAGCCTTGAGGTGGTCAAGGCACTCCAAGTGCACACGGACATGTTCCGATATCCCGCCGAGCGCCTGCTGGCGTAATCGGCCCGGTCCTCAGCGCCGTTCGTGGCTGCTCAGTGGGGACGAAGGTTGCTGCTGGATGAGTGGGTTAGGATATTTCAGGCTCGGTATCCCGGCCGATCACTGGGGGCGTAGCTCAGTTGGTAGAGCAAGGGACTTTTAATCCCTAGGTCGTGGGTTCGAGTCCCACCGCCCTCACTCAATACCTCGGCCCCGGTCACCGCGATTCGGGGCCGATGTCTATCGAGCTACCGAGGCAGTCTGCGTCTGGATGGGGCAGCATCGCGGTGTAACCCAGGAGAAGCGGACACGCGGTCCACTGCTTCCAACACCCGCCGCCGCTGCCCCGGGGTGACGATGTCCCGCTCGACAACCTGTCGCACGATCCGCGCGACGAACGAGTAGCCCCGCGGCTCTGCCACCAGCCAGCGGTGCCATTCCAGCTCGTCCAGCGCTCGGGCCACTTCCTCCACGTCCAACGAGAGCGCGCGCTCCAACAAGGCCGGCGATACCAGGTCCCCCAGGACTGCGGTGGCGGCCAGCACGCGTTGGGCCGGCGGGCTCAGCCGCCGGACCCCGATGCGGATGGCAGCGACCACGGCATCAGGGAGGTGGCCCGGCAAGCTCTGGTCCAGCGTCCGAAACGGCTCCGGCCAGGCCCCCGAGATGGTCCCGAGATCGAGGCCGAGAGCGACGGCGCGCAGGAGCTCAACCGCAAGGAGCGGTAATCCGGCGGAATCGGTCGCAACCCGGCGGACCACCCGGTCGATGGCAACCGGGTCGTAGCCCGGCAGCATACGCTCTGCCAGGTGGCGGAGGCCTGCTCGATCCAGGACACGCAGCCGTACCGTCTGCCCCCCGAGCTCGCTGCCGATCTTGACGCGGAGCTCGTCGAGCTCGGGTCTCGGTGGGTAAGGCGCGATTGCGAGAACCAGCGTCAACGGCGTGGCTGCGAGATCGCGAAGGACTGCGCCGAGCGAAAGGGCCGAGTCCTGGTCGAGCCACTGGGCATCGTCCACTGCGATCACGACCGGCTGTTCCTCCACCGCCGCACGAAGCGACTCTGCGAGTGCTCGGCCTAACGGGTGCGGAGCCGCCAGAGATACCGCCCCCCTGAATCTCTCCGCCCACTCGGGCAGCACCCCGGCAAAGGCGGCGAGTGCGGCTGAGGGTCCCGCACCAACGCCCGGAGCGTCAAGCAGACCGCCGCGCGCGAGCGCGAGCACCCCGCTCCACGGCTCGGCTCGGTCCGCCTCGACCGCGCGGGCAGCGGCGACCGGGGTCCCATCGAGTCGCAGCCGGCTCAGCAACTCCTCCAACAGCCGGGTTTTCCCCATCCCTGCGTCCCCCTCGAGCACGAGCAGCACCGCGCGCCGCGCGCGGGCCGACTCGGCAGCCGCCTCGAGCAGTCGCTGAAGCTCCTGTCCACGCCCCTCCAGTGGCGGCCGACCTGTCGGTATGCCGTCGGCGTGCGTTCCCTGACCCTCGGCATGGGGGGCGCGCTCCCGCCGCACTCGCTCCATCAACACCCGGGTCTCCTCGCTGGGCTCGACCCCCACCTCCTCCGCCAGGCGGGAATGGAATCGGTCGAAGAGTGCGAGCGCACCAAATCGGTCCCCGGCCAGGGACCGGCAGCGCACCGCGCACCGCAGGGCCGTCTCCGACATCGGTTGGAGGCCAAGCGCACGGCCCGCAAACCCGCAGGCCTCCTCCACTTTGCCGACCTGCGCGTGGGCCTCTGCGCAACTGACCAGCACCTCCACCCCCCGCCGGCCCCACTTTTCACGCTCCGCTGCGAGCCAGTCCTCGAACTCCGAGGCTTCGGCCAGCGCGAATCCCTCGAGAAACTCACCCGAGACCAGCTCAGCTGCGGCCGCCCAGTCACCGGCTGCCGCGAGCTCCTCCAGCCGGTCCACATCCAGCTGCACCGACGCGGGCTCCAGCCGGACCTGTCCGACCGTCACCTCCACCGATCCCTCGCCGGCGTGATACCGGATAACCCTCAGGGCCTC
>DASYVW010000263.1:0-5051 GCA_035936675.1 Gemmatimonadales bacterium | reverse complement strand
TTAAAGTGATTCTCGGAGATACGCCCGCAGCCGACGAGCGCGAACCGGATGCGCCGGTCCTTGATGAAGGGCTTGGTGATAAACATGCCGGGGGTGTCCACAATGGCGGGGAAGATAGCAGAACCCTCCCATGCACGACATTGCAGACCAGCGGATCTCGCCGACCACTCTGGCGCGATTGGGGTCCAAGCATTATCATGTGAATAGTTTCACAAAGTGACCGCAGCACATCAAGGAGACCACCGAATGGCCACCGCGACCCGCGCCGAGTCCGCCCACGCGGTCTATCCCGCTGAAGCCGTTGCCAAGCTCTTTGCCCCACCGGAAACCGAAGAGCCGGCCGACAAGCTCCGTCGCCTGCTCCATGAAGCCCACACCCGGAAGTCGTTCCTCCACACAGCTGGAGCATACGACGCCTTTTCGTCCGCCATTATGACCCGGCTCGGCTTCAAGGCGCTTTACGGCAGCGGTTGGCAGCTGGCCGCCACCAAGAGCATGTTCCCCGACATCGGGGTGTACGCCTCGCACGACATGGTCAAGCTGGTGCACGAGATGTGGATGGGGATCGAGGGTGCCCGGAACACCCACTACTTCGACACCGATGGGAAGGAAGTCCTCGAGGCTCCGCCGGCATTCGTGGACATGGAGGCCGGCTTCGGCGGCCCCACCCAGACCTTTACGTTGGCAGTGGAGCTGATCCGGGCGCGTGCCGCCGGGGTGCATCTGGAAAACCAGGACCCGTCCAACCGCACCTGCGGTCACATCGTGAATGTCGGCAAGCAGAAGCGCAACAAGGTCCTGGTCCCGCGCAAGGACTGGCTGGCCAAGCTCAAAGCGATCAAGGCAGCATCGCAAGCCACCGGCGTGGACGTCGTCATCATCGCCCGGACCGACTCCATCGACGGCGCGTTGCCGGACCGAGAGCCCGGCGGGGTGCAGATGGCGGTCGAAGACGCCTGGGAAGCCGCGGAGCTCGGCGTGGACGTGATCTGGCCCGAGTTCAACAACACCGAGATCGACCAGCCACAGGAGTTCGCCGAAGGGGTTCGGAAGTACTACCCCGAGCAGATGCTGGGGTTCAACCTGTCTCCCTCGCTCTACTTCGGTAAGGCAAAGAAGGCGGGCACATTGATCACCAACCAGCAGCTCGGTGAGCTGGGCTTCACCCTGCAGTTCTCGACCCTTTTCAACTTCCGCACGGCTGGAATGGCAATGGAGAAGGGGCTCCGGAAGTTCCTGAAGAGTGGTATTGACGCGCTCGCGGATCTTCAGATCGAGGAAGATGAGTCAGCCGGCATTTCGCCGTCCACCAAGATGCACCAGAAGTTTGCCGGCATGAATCGCTGGCTGATTCTGGAGCAGGTCTTGAGCGGAGGGAAGTAGAGGCTAAGCGGAGCCGCTCGCCCGGCGGAGTCGAGCCTGTTCCACTCTCGGATCCACGATCTCGAGACCACCGGCGCGAAGCTGCTGGATGCGCCAGGGCTCCAGCCGCACGACCAGCTCGAATGACTCGCTGTTCTCTTCCCGGCTTAGTACCTCGCCCTCCCGGTAGAGCTCGGCCAGCCGGCCACCATCGGCTAGAGGGACCCGGACCCGCACCGAAACCCGCCCCGCGCGCTCGAGATCGCGCAGCTTGAGCTTGAGGGGAGTCAGGCCATCAGTGCGCATGGTGCTGGTGATCGCGGCACTCGGGTACAGCTCGCGGATTCTTCGGGTGAAGCCGAGCGCGTCCGGCACTGCATCGATCTTGTTGAAGACGAGAATCAATGGCCGATCGGCAAGGCCGAGATCGGCGAGCACCTTCTCCGCCACGCGGAGCTGACCCTCCCAATCGGGATGGCTCGCGTCCACGACGTGGAGCAGCGCATCGGCCGCTCGCGCCTCTTCCAACGTGGCCCTGAAGCTGGCCACCAGATGGTGCGGCAGTTTCCGAATGAATCCCACCGTGTCGGTGACCCGCGCGCGCTGCCCTTCTCCCAGATCCACCTCGCGCGTCAGCGTATCGAGGGTGGCGAAGAGCCGATCCTCCACCACGATCTCATGTTCGCCGGATAGCCCTCGCAGGATGCTTGACTTCCCGGCATTGGTGTACCCAACCAGGGCTACGCTCAGCATCGGGTCGCGGCCCGCGCGGAGATTCTCCCGATGCTTCTCCACACCCTTAAGCTTCTCCTTGAGCCCCTGAATCTTGCGGCGGATCATCCGGCGGTCGGTTTCGAGCTGAGTTTCGCCGGGACCCCGAAGCCCGATACCACCTCGGATGCGCGAGAGGTGGGTCCACATCCGGGTGAGCCTCGGCAGCAGGTACTGGAGCTGCGCCAGCTCCACCTGGAGCTTGGCCTCATGGCTGCGAGCACGGGTGGAGAAGATGTCGAGAATGACCTCCGCCCGGTCCATGACCCGGACATTGAGCTCACGCTCGAGGTTGGAGCCTTGCACTGGGGACAATTCTTCGTCGAAGATGACGAGGGTGGCGTCGGACGCGGCGATCTCGCTCGCCACCTCCTCCACCTTTCCTTCACCGATGAGGGTAGCGGGATTGGGGGCAGCAATGTGCTGCGTGATGCGGCCGACTACTTCGGCACCGGCAGTGTCCACCAGCCGGGTCAGCTCTTCCAAATGTTCGGCGACGTGCCGCGCGTCGGGTGACCCTTTGCGTGGCGCGGCTACCAGCACTGCACGCTCGATGGGGTCGCGG
The DNA here is from genome assembly GCA_035936675.1 of Gemmatimonadales bacterium. Classification (GTDB taxonomy): domain Bacteria; phylum Gemmatimonadota; class Gemmatimonadetes; order Gemmatimonadales; family GWC2-71-9; genus CAVVWJ01. The sequence goes on along the minus strand of DASYVW010000263.1, from coordinate 2,353 downwards.
ACCGGGATCAGTGATCGGATAGGGTGACCTTGCTTGTGATTATTGTCCGGTGCCCGGAATGGCGACATTGCCACTCGAGCGGATCAAAGGGGCGCGCCCCTCGTGGGTAAAGGAGACCACTGTCTGGGCACCTCCTGGCAATCTCAGTGTGGCCTGGCCCTTCGGATACCGCGAAATCGTTGTCGTACGTTACATCGCCCAGATGCGAACCTTCGACGTCAACGCCGACTTGAAGCTTGGTGCCTTGCAGCGTGAAGCTATTGGGATTCTCGACCTTCACTACCAAGTCCAGGTTGCCTCCGCTCAGGTCGACTCCCCGTACCCACCGCGCGATCGAGCTGAATGTCCGGCTCCCTGAGATTGAATCCCAGACCACCGCATGCGGCGCTCAAGAGAACCAGCGGGAGCAGACGCGGCCGCGTACGGGCTCTCATTGGGTCCCTCCAACCGAGGTGCCGTCGTAGGAATATACCCACTGCCTGGTTTCGACGATGGCGCAGTGGCACGCGACGGGCCGTGCGCGCGGTCACACGTCTTTCTCTTCCCCCGCACGCTTCTCTTCCCCGCCTTTGAGTTTCGCCCACCACTCCAGCCGCTCCGCGATCTTCTTCTCGTGTCCAAACGCACCGGGCGTGTAAAAGCTTCTGCCCCGGAGCACATCCGGCAGGTACTCCTGTGGCAGATAGGCATCGGGTGAATCGTGGGCATATCGATACCCGCGGTGGTACCCTAACTCCTTCATCAACGGCGTCGGTGCGTTCCGGATGTGCAGCGGCACGGGAGCGGCCGGTGTCTCCCGGGCCGCGTCCATGGCGGCGCCGAGTGCCACCTTGGCGCTGTTCGATTTGGGGGCAGTCGCGAGGTAAATCGTCATCTCCGCCAGCGGCAGGTAACCCTCCGGCGGGCCCAGCATGTGAAAGGCATCTCGGGCGGCAACGGCCAAGATGAGCGCGTTCGGCTCCGCCACGCCGATGTCCTCCGCCGCCATCGCAATAGCGCGCCGGAACAGCGTCATGGGGTCCTCGCCGCCCTCCAGCATGCGCGCCATCCAGTAGAGGGCGCCCTGCGGATCGCTCCCTCGCAGCGATTTGTGGTAGGCCGAAAGGAGGTTGAAATGCTCCTCTCCGGCCTTGTCATATCGGGCAAAGCGCTTTTGCATCGCCTCGCGGGCCACTTCGGCCGTCACCTGTCCCCGCTCCCCCACGTGCGCGGCAGCGGCTTCCAGCACCGTGAGCGCACGCCTCGCATCGCCATCTGCCTCCGCAGCCATGAGGCTCAACGCCTCGGGATCTACCTGCAGCTGTAGGTTCCCGAGGCCCCGGTCAGTATCGCTCAACGCGCGGCGCAACAACTGCTCGATGTGGCCCGGCATGAGCGGCTGGAGTACGAAGACCCGGGTGCGCGACAGCAGCGCACCGATCACCTCGAAGCTGGGATTCTCGGTGGTGGCGCCGATGAGAGTGAGGGTACCATCTTCGGCCGGAGGGAGCAGGCTGTCCTGCTGGGCCTTGTTGAGCCGGTGGATCTCGTCGATGAACAGAATGGTTTGCGGACCGCCGGACTCGAGCCGCGCGCGAGCCTGGCTTACGATCTCGCGAATACGGGGGACCCCCTCGGTGACGGCACTGAAGGGGACGAACTCCCGTTCGGTGGAGCTGGCCACCAGATGCGCCAGTGTGGTCTTGCCGCTCCCGGGCGGCCCCCAGAAGATCATCGAACCGGGGGTCCCTCGCTCGATCGCGTCGCGCAATGGCCTCCCGGCGCCCAGCAGATGCTCCTGCCCCACAAACTCGTCGAGCGTGACGGGGCGCATCCGGGCGGCAAGCGGACGGGTTTCCCGTCCCGCCGTGAACAGCGATTTCTGCCTGGTCGAGAAGGTCTTGCGAGGCATTCCGATCACGCAAAAGAACTGGCGCGTACACCAGCCGACCGAATGCCCACGATCATCCGATCCCCCAAGCTGACGTACGCGCCGACTCTAGGATGTGCACTGAATCCCTTCATGTCTAGCCCTCCCCGGCTATCGGGGCCAGCCTTGCAGGAGTCGCTCGGTCACGAAGAATCCCACGCCACCGCCGAAGAAGGCCAGGGGTGTCAGCCAGCCCCGCTTGCCCTGGAACTCGGGGACCAGATTGGATGCCGCGACATACAGCGTGACCCCAGCCGAGAGGGCGAGGCCGTACTGGGCCAGGGGTGCCACGCGCTCAGTCAGCAGGAAGCCGAGCATCGTGGCCCCCCCGAGCACCGCCGCCCCGCCGACTGCCCGCGCGCGGCTGTGGCCCCCCGCCACCATGACGCTCGCAATCGTCACTCCTTCCGGCAGCTTGTGCAGCAGCACCGCCAGGAACAGCAG
>DASYVW010000262.1:0-2925 GCA_035936675.1 Gemmatimonadales bacterium | reverse complement strand
GCTGGCCACCCTTCCGTTCCTCCGCCGTTACGGGCTGAGGCAAGGCTGGCACGAAGGCTGTACCTCCAAGGGAACCCCGTGCTTCAGCTTGCCAATCGGCGGATCTCTCACATTCGAGCCCGGGGGCCAGCTGGAGTACAGCTCGCCACCGTGCCGTTCGGCCAGCTCGCTGCTCGCGCTGCTCCGTGCGGTGGTTCTTCCGCTTCGCGCGGCTGCCGCCGGGGAGGGGATCGATCTTCTGCCGGTCGGCATCGACCCCATCAACCCTGCGGAGCAGGCCCCGCTGCTGATTCATGCCAAGCGCTACGAACGAATGGCCGAGTACCTGGGGCGACGGGGCCCCGCGGGCGCAAGGATGATGCGGCAGACCGCAGCATTCCAGGTCAGTCTGGATTTCGACGACGAACCCTGGCTCCGCTGGCGGGTTCTTAACGCGGCGACGCCGTACGTGATAGCGATTTTTGCCAACTCTCCGATCTACGCCGGCGAACGTACCGACTACCAGAGCACGCGAGCCCAGGTCTGGCGTGCCCTCGACCCCACGCGCACCGGAATTCCCTACGACGAGCGAGATCCGGTCGGTGCGTATCTGGAGTTTGCGCTGGCCGCTCCGGCCATCCTGTACCCGGCAATCGAGGGAGAACACCGGCCTTTCGGGGAGTGGCTGGTCCGAGCCAATCCGACGCCGGATGAATGGCAGGACCATCTGAGCACGCTTTTCCCCGAGGTCCGTCCCCGGGGGCACCTGGAGCTTCGGTCGGCCGACTCGATTGCACCGCACTGGTACGCGGCCCCGCTCGCACTCACTGCCGGAATCCTTTACGATCCCGCCGCGCTCCGGGCCACCGCCGATCTGCTGGGCACTCCCGATCTGGGGCTGCTCGAGCGCGCCGGCCGCTGTGGGCTGCACGATCCTGCGATTGCCCGCATGGCTGCGGACCTCTTCGAGGTTGCACTCCAAGGCTGCCGGGGCCTCGGCCCCCGGTACTTCCATCCTTCCGACCTCGAGCAGGCCACCGCGTTCTTCGAGCGTTATACTCGCCGAGGCCGCTCTCCTGCCGACGACATGCTGGAGGCAGCAATCGCGGCCTGATCTCCGTCAGCTCACGCGCCTTCCTGTGAGCGTAGTCACCAATCCAGCCTGTACTCCGCCTTACTATATCAGTTCGTTTCCAACTTCCGGCCAACGCTGCGCTGCGCACGAGAGCGCGAGGTGCCGGGTGTCTACACCAGGGCGGAGGTGAGGTGACATGACGGGGTCAACTAATGGACACAGCTCGCCGAGCGGCGCCGAGACGATCGGTGTGATCGTAGTGGCGCTGTTCGAGGAACGCTCCGAGGCCGAAGGCGCGATCCGCGATCTCAAGAATGCCGGATTCACCAACGAGCAGATCGGCGTCGCCACCCAGGACAGAGTCGAGGCAGCAGAAGCTCGTACCGAGGGGAGTGCCGTCGATGACGAGGCGGGGCGGATTGTGGAGGACACCGCAAGTGGGCTGACCGAAGGCGCCGCGGCCGGCGCGCTTACCGGTGGCGTCATCGGCGGCCTGGTAGGTCTGGTCAGCTCGCTCCTGATCCCGGGCCTCGGCCCGTTGGTAGTCGGAGGTATACTCGCCTCCACCCTCATGGGGATGGGTGTCGGTGCGGCGACCGGCGGGCTGATCGGGGCGCTGGTGGGCATGGGAGTGCCGGAGGAGGATGCCAGATATTTCGATGCCGGACTCCGTGATGGCAGGACCCTGCTGACGGTGAGTGGGATGGATAGGGCACCTCAGGCAGTCGCGATCCTCGAGCGTCACGGAGCCGATCTGGGTCCGTCCAGATCGCGTGCCTCGAAACGCTCCGATCAATATGAGGGCCAGGAGCGGCGGTCCGATTTCGATGCCGCGTACGCGGGCCCGGAACGCCGCCTCATAGGCGTCTGACCTCGCCACAGCGGTGAACGCGTGAAAGCCGTCCGAGTTCACCAGACTGGTGGTCCTGAAGTCCTGAAGTATGAAGAGGTGCCCCAACCATCCCCGGGCGCGGGACAAGCGCTCATACGGGTCAGTGCCGTCGGGACGAACTTCATCGAGGTGTATCAACGGAGCGGCCTCTATCCGCTGACACTCCCCTTCATTCCCGGATCCGAGGCCGCGGGTATTGTCGAGCAGGTAGCCGGCGGCGTCACCAGCGTGAAAGTGGGCCAGCGAGTGGCCTCGGTGAGCTTCATGGGTGCCTATGCCGAGTACGCGCTCGCACCGGCCGACCGGCTGGTTGTCTTGCCGGACCGAGTCACCGATCGCATCGGTGCGGCGGTCATGCTCCAGGGAACGACGGCACATTACCTGACTCATTCGACGTACGCATTGTCCTCCAGCGACACCTGTCTGGTGCACGCGGCGGCTGGGGGCACAGGATTGCTACTCTGCCAGATGGCACGGCGTCGCAGTGCCAGGGTAATCGGGACCGTCTCGACCGAAAAGAAGGCCGCCCTGGCCCGCGCGGCAGGTGCCGATGAGATAATTCTCTACACCAGCCAGGACTTCGTCGCCGAGACAAAGCGACTAACGGGGGGAGCCGGGGTTCAGGTCATCTATGACTCGGTCGGGAAAACAACGTTTCTCAAAGGGTTCGATTGCCTGGCCCGCCGCGGCATGATGGTGCTCTTTGGACAGTCGAGCGGACCGGTGGATCCGCTCGATCCCCAGATGCTCAATCACAAGGGCTCGCTTTTTCTCACCCGGCCCACCCTGCATCACTATGTATCGACCCGGGCCGAGCTGCTCGAGCGTGCCAGCGCTGTGCTCGGCTGGGTGGCCGACGGCACCCTCGAGGTGCGTATCGAACGGGAGTTTCCTCTTGCCGGCGCGGCGAAGGCTCATCGGGAGCTCGAGTCCCGGCGCACCACAGGCAAACTGCTGCTGATTCCGTGACCGGCAAGCT
>DASYVW010000261.1:0-4527 GCA_035936675.1 Gemmatimonadales bacterium | reverse complement strand
CTCCACTTGATCGGTGCCCTCGACACGCCGTCCGGTGGCGTGGTGCGATTGGCCGGGCAGGCCTACGAGAGCGAGAGCGCCGAGGCGCTGGCTCAAATCCGAAACCGAAAGCTGGGGTTTGTCTTCCAGTTCCATCATTTGCTCCGGGAATTCACTGCGCTCGAGAATGTGATGATGCCGTTGCTGATCGCGGGTGAAGACGATGCTAGGGCCCGCTCCCGGGCGGAGGAGCTGCTCGCGGCGGTGGGACTGGCGGGCCGGATGTCGCACCGACCCTCGCAGCTGTCGGGGGGCGAGCAGCAGCGGGCGGCAGTAGCCAGGGCGCTCGCCGCCGATCCGCTGGTCGTCTTGGCGGATGAGCCTTCAGGCAACCTCGACTATGGCAACAGCGAGCGACTGCACCAGCTGTTCGCGCATCTATCCCGCGAGTTTGAGACCGCGCTGGTCGTCGTCACCCACAATCGTCTGCTGGCGGCCAGGGCCGACCGCGTGCTGTCCCTCGAGGGCGGCCGTCTGGTGCCGTTGTCGGGCGTGGAGTCCATGCCCTGATGTCGTGTGAGCAGTGCCGGGAGCGCGAGGCGGTCATTCACCTCACCCAGATCGTAAACGAGCAGGTCACCACCCTGCATCTCTGCGAGCGGTGCGCCGCCGAGAAGGGGGTCGAGAGTCCGGGCGCGCAACCCAAGACGCCTTTGGGCACCTTCCTCGCCGCCATGGGCCAGGAGCCGGAACAAGCCCAGGCCCCCCGTCCGGACACGTGTTCTCGGTGCGGTGGCTCGCTCGCAGATTTCCGGGAGAGCGGCCGATTGGGGTGCCCTGACTGCTACCGTTCGTTCGAGGTGCCGTTGCGGGATCTGCTTCGCCGGCTCCATGGCTCCACCCACCACATGGGCGAACGCTACGCGGAACGGGGGACGACGGAGCCGGCCGAGCGTCAGCAGACGTCTGAGTTGAGGGAACAGCTCCGGCTGGCGGTGGAAACCGAGAACTTCGAGTTGGCGGCGGAGCTGCGGGATCGCCTTCGGGTGCTGGAATGATCGATCTGAGCTTATTGACCGACGGCGGCGTGGGGTGGCTCGACGCGAGCGGGCCATCCAGCCACCTCGTGCTCTCGACCCGCATTCGACTGGCTCGGAACCTGGCAGGCCGGGTGTTCCAGGGACGGAATTCCGAGACCGAGCGCGAAGACATTCTTAAAATCGTCGAAGCGGCGGCCCGGGACACCGTGTTACTTCGACGCGCGATCAAGTTCCGGCTGGACAGGTTGGAGTTCGCCGACCGGCAGCTGCTCCACGAGCGGCACCTGGTCAGCAAGGAGCTCGCAGGCCTGGACCCGGACGGACGGGTTCGATCGGGCGCATCGTTGCTGGTGCAGGACCGGCTGGGAGTGATGCTGAATGAGGAGGATCATCTTCGGCTTCAGGGGCTCCATTCCGGCTTCGCGCTGGACGCGGCGTATGCCGAGGTGGACCGGCTCGACGCCGAACTGGGACAACGACTTGCATTCGCATTTCATTCTGAGTTTGGTTACCTTACGTCGTGTCCGACCAACGTCGGCACCGGGCTTCGGGCCTCGGTTTTGATACACCTCCCCGGCCTCGTGCTGACGAAGGAAATTTCCAAGGTGTTGCAGGGTCTGGCGCAGGTGGGACTGACTTTCCGCGGCCTGTACGGTGAGGGAAGCGAAGTCGTCGGCAATTTTTTCCAACTGTCCAATCAGACCACACTCGGAAGCTCCGAATACGAGCTGCTCGATCACCTTGGCAAGATGGTCCGGCAGGTCATGGACTACGAGGAGCAGGCCCGGCAGGTCCTGCTGCGCGACGCTCCGGCAATCATCGAAGACAAAGTCTGGCGCGCGTACGGATTGCTTCGTTATGCACGGGCTCTGTCGTTCGAAGAGGCAATGAACTTGTTGAGCGGCGTGCGCCTCGGCGTCGGGGTGAACCTCATACCCGATGTCGGCATGTATACGCTTAACAAGTTGTTGGTGTACACTCAGCCGGCCCACTTGGCGGTGGCCGAAGGGCTCGGCCCGAGCGACCCCGACCTGCCGGTTCGGCGGGCACAATTCGTGCGCAAAGTGTTGGAATCCGAGGTGGGACGCCGTGGATGAGCCGCGACGACGGCCCTCGGAGCTACGCAGGATACCTCGATGAACGGTTACAACTTCACTGATCGTGTGCGTAAAGTCCTGCAGATGGCCCGGGAAGAGGCGGCCCGTCTGCATCACGAATACGTGGGGACGGAGCACATTCTCCTCGGCCTCATTCGCGAAGGCGAGGGGGTGGCGGCGGCAGTTCTCACCAACCTGAACGTCGATCTCGAGGACATCCAGCAGAAAATCGAGGAAACGGTCAAGAAGGGCAAAGCGGCCGCGGCCGCCGGACCCGATCTTCCGTACACCTCGCGGGCCAAGAAGGTGCTCGAGCTGGCGATGACCGAGGCGCGGGAGCTCAACCACTCCTACGTCGGTACCGAGCATCTGCTGCTCGGCCTGCTGCGCGAGGAGAAGGGCATCGCGGCCCAAGTGTTGACGGATGCCGGCGTGAACCTCGAGCAATCGCGGGCCGAGACCCTGCGCCTGCTCGGGAGCGACATGCCTCAGACGTCGGCCGGAAGCGGCAGCAGCCAGCCCGCATCCACGCCCAAGTCCGAGAAGAAATCGAAAACACCGGCACTCGACCACTTCTGCCGCGATCTGACGCAGCTCGCCGCGGAAGGACAGCTCGATCCGACGATCGGACGGGGTAAGGAAATCGAGCGCGTCATGGAGATCCTGGCGCGGCGCAAGAAGAACAATCCGGTCCTCATCGGTGAGCCCGGCGTCGGCAAGACGGCCATCGTCGAGGGTCTGGCACTGCTCATTGCCAACGGGCTCTGCCCCGACGTGCTGCGGGATCATCGGGTCCTGTCGCTCGACATGGCGGCGGTCATCGCCGGGACCAAGTACCGCGGCCAGTTCGAGGAGCGGCTCAAGGCGGTCATGAACGAGATCGCCCAAAACAAGCAGATCATCCTGTTCATCGACGAGCTGCACACGCTGGTGGGTGCAGGGGCCGCGGAAGGCGCTATTGATGCCTCGAACATGCTGAAGCCCGCCCTCGCCCGCGGCGAGCTGCAATGCGTCGGTGCCTCGACCCTGAACGAGTACCGTAAGTACATCGAGAAGGACGGTGCCCTGGAACGGCGGTTCCAGACCGTCGTGGTGGAGCCGCCGACGGTGGTCGAGACCATCGAGATCCTCAAGGGACTTCGCAAGAAGTACGAGGACCACCACCGGATCAGCATTCCCGATGCCACGCTGACCGCCGCGGCCGAACTTTCGGAGCGGTACATCACCGACCGATTCCTGCCGGACAAGGCGATCGATGTGATCGACGAGGCCGGCGCCCGGGCCCGGTTGGCCTCGCAGGTTCCCCCGGCCGAAGTGGCCGAGCTGAAGGCCGCTCTGGAGAAGGTGAACGTGCAGAAGGAAGATGCGGTCCGCGATCAGAACTTCGAGCGCGCCGCCTCTCTGCGGGACCAGGAGCGCGACCTGCAGAACCAGATCCGGCTCAAGCAGGAGGAGTGGGAGCGTGAGCGGCAGACCAAACGGCCGGTGATCGATGAGGAAGCCATCGCGTTCATCGTGTCCCGCTGGACCGGCATTCCGGTCACCCGCCTCCAGGAGGCCGAGACCGCGCGCCTGATGCGGATGGAAGACGAGCTCCACGGATCGGTGGTAGGCCAGGACGAGGCCATCCGGGCGGTGTCCCGGGCCATCCGGCGTTCACGCGCCGGCCTCAAGGATCCGAACCGGCCCATCGGTTCATTCATTTTCTCCGGTCCGACCGGGGTCGGGAAGACCGAGTTGGCGCGTGCGCTGGCCCGGTTCCTCTTCGCCGATGCATCGGCCCTGATCCGGGTCGACATGTCCGAGTACATGGAGAAGTTCTCGGTTTCTCGACTGATCGGCGCGCCTCCGGGCTACGTCGGCTATGAGGATTCCGGGACCCTGACCAAGGCCGTGCGGCGGAAGCCGTATTCGGTGGTCCTGCTCGACGAGATCGAGAAGGCGCATCCGGATGTGTTCAACATCCTGCTCCAGGTGCTGGACGAAGGCCATTTGACCGACAACTACGGGCGGGTCATCGACTTCAAGAACTCGGTCGTGATCATGACCTCCAATGTGGGCGCCCGCGATATCATGAAGGGCAAGTCGCTTGGATTCCACGGCGGCGATGCGCGGGGAAGCTTCGAGAAGATGCAGGAAACCGTCAAGGACGAGATGAACAAGGTGTTCAACCCGGAGTTCCTGAACCGGCTCGACGAGGTGATCGTGTTCCATCCGCTGGACAAGGCGCACATTGCGCAGATCGTCACGATCCTGCTCAAGGAAGTGCAGCGGCGCCTGGGCGACGAGGTCAAGCTCACCCCGGCGGCCGTCGAGTTCCTGGTCAATCACGGATACGACCAGAGCTACGGAGCTCGGCCGCTCAAGCGGTCGATTCAGCGGTACATCGAGGATCCCCTCAGCGAGCGGAT
>DASYVW010000260.1:0-7657 GCA_035936675.1 Gemmatimonadales bacterium | reverse complement strand
GGCGATCGGGAAACCCCCCGCGATGTTCTCAATTCGGTGGGTCGCCGACCGTAGCCGCGTTGGTCCCCCGCCTCAGGCGCTTCCCGATGGTGGCCCCACCCCCCACGCGTTAAGCTCAGATGCAGGTGTTCCGGTCCTTCCCCCAGCATAACTCCCAGTCGTTGACTGTGTCGTCCTGACGAGCCACGGTCGCGACGTCCGCGGGATGAATCAGGAGCAAACTCAGCCTGAAGGATCATTTCCGCGATGCGGTCCTGGAAATACTGCGCAGCCGATTCTCCTGATACGCGTGATACGCGGCGAAGGAGAATTCCGGTGACCCGGCCACAGCCACCACCACCGGCGCTGCTCGATCAGAGCCTCGTCCAGGTTTTTTTAGGCGCTCTCCTCGCCGAGCCCGTCGTGCTGGCCATTCCCGGGACCATCCCTCCACCTGCGCTCCCGCACTTGCATCTCGGCCGACCATGGCCCCGACCATGATGGTCTGACCATGGCACCCGCGGGCCTCGCGCCCATCGAGATTCTGTTGGTGGAGGACAACGCGGGCGACGTGCGCCTGGTGCAGGAGATGCTCTACAGAACCAGCGCTGTCCCGTTCTCGCTCGCAGTCGCCAACAGCCTGGCAGCCGCGCTAGCGCGCCTCCTCGCGGGGGGAATCGATGTGCTCCTGCTCGACCTCGGGCTGCCCGACAGCAGCGGCGTGAGCACGTTCACCTCGGTTCACGCCCAGATTCCCACCCTCCCGATCATTGTCCTCACCGGTGTCTGTGATCCGAGCATTGCGCTCACCGTGGTGCAACAGGGAGCCCAGGATTTTCTGGTGAAGGGACAGGTGGACGGCAATCTCATCTGGAGGACCATCCGGTACGCCATGGAGCGGCAACGGGGTAAACGCGAGCTCGTGCTGTCTGAAACCCGGGTCCGCCAGCTGAACGAAAGCCTCGAGCGCCGGGTTGCAGACCGTACGGCTGCGCTTGCGGCGGCCAACCGGGAGCTGGAGACCTTCACCTATTCGGTTTCCCACGATCTCAGGGCCCCGTTGCGCCAGATCGACGGCTTTTCCCGGATCCTGGTGGAGCACGCCGGGCCTGCACTCGACTCCAAGTCGCAGCACTATCTCCGCCGGATCCAGGAAGGCACCCAGCACATGGGGCGGCTGGTGGATGACCTGCTCAATCTGGCTCAGCTGGGGCGGCAAGACGTGCACACCCGCGCCACACCGTTGGACACCCTGGTGAACGATACCGTCAGTGAGCTGCGGGCCGACTGGAGGGATCGCAAGATCCAGTGGGCCATCGGCGCCCTGCCCATGGTGGAGTGCGATCCGGGGCTCATCAAGATCGTGTTCACCAACCTGCTTTCGAACGCCATCAAGTACACCCGGCCGCGCGAGGTGGCGAAGATCGCGGTGGAGTGCACCGGGCGCAACGGGCGGTGCACGATCGCCGTCCAGGACAACGGCGTGGGATTCAATATGAAGTACGCGGACAAGCTGTTCGGGGTGTTCCAGCGGCTCCATCGCGCGGACCAGTTCGAGGGCAGTGGCGTGGGGCTCGCCACGGTGCAGCGCATCATCCACAAGCACGGCGGCGAGATCTGGGCCGAAGCGGAGCCAGACCGTGGCGCCACCTTCTCGTTTACACTGGCCTCCCGAGGCGACTGCTCGGCCGCCGAGCCGGCATGAGAGCACCGGAAGTGGAGGTCTTGCTGGCCGACGACAACCCGGCGGACGCGGAGCTGATCATGCTCTCGCTGGGAAAGGATCTCGTGGGGCGCATTCACCACGTGCACGACGGCGAGGAGGCTCTGGATTTTCTCCTTTGCCGGGCCGGGTACGCGCAGCGGACCTTCGAGGCTCCCCTCAGACTGATTCTACTGGACATCAAGCTTCCCAAGGTGAGCGGCCTGGAGGTGCTCGAGCAGCTCAAGCTGGATCCCCGCACTCGCGCCATTCCGGCCGTGCTGCTCACGTCGTCCCGTTTGGAAGAGGATGTGGTACGGGGTTACCAGCTGGGCGCCAACAGTTATGTCCAGAAACCGGTTCAGTTCGAGCGCTTCCGGCAGATCGTGCATCAGCTCGGAGCGTACTGGCTCGCGGTGAACGAGCCGGCCCCTTCCCGCGCGTTCAGCGGGGAGAGCCGATGAGCGAGCCCCTGCATCTACTTCTGCTCGAGCACGCCGATATAGACGTGGAGCTCTGCCTGGCCGAGCTCGACCGCGGTGGGTTCGACGTGCGCGCCGATGTGGTCGCTACCCAGGCCGACTTCGAGACCCAGATCCGCGCCAACAGCTACGACGTCGTCCTGGCCGATTACCGGCTACCGGGCTGGACCGGCATGGGCGCGCTGGCGGTTTTGCAGGAGTACAGGGGAGAGGTCCCTCTCATCCTGGTGACCGGCACGTTGGGCGAAGAGCTCGCCGTCGACTGCCTGAGACAGGGAGTTGCCGACTACGTCATCAAACAAAACCTGGCCCGTCTTCCGCTCGTCGTACGCCGGGTTCTCGAGGAGAGGCATGCCCGAGAGGAAAGCGCGCGCGCGCAGGACACGATCCGGAGGCTGACCCTAGCGGTGGATCAAAGCCCGGCCTCGGTGATCATTACGGATACCGCCGGCAGAATCGAATACGTCAATCAGCGGTTCGTCGAGATGACGGGCCACTCTGCCCTAGAGTCTCTCGGGCGGAGTCCTCGGCTGCTCAAGTCGGGTCAGACCCCGCCCGAGGTCTATGAAGACATGTGGCAGAGCATCAACCGGGGCCAGGTGTGGCACGGAGAGCTCCAGAATCGGACCAAGAACGACACCCTGACATGGCACTCGGTGACGATTTCCCCCGTGCGGGACCCACAGGGCACGGTGACCCACTTCCTGGCAACACAGGAGGACATCACCGAGCGCAAACGGGCCGAGGAGGCGCTGGCAGAGAGCGAGGCGCTCTACCGCAAGGTGATCGAGGCCTCGTTCGATGGGATCGCTATCACCGAAGGAGGAGTCGTTCGCGACGCCAACCGGGGGTTCGCGGAGATGTTCGGCTACGCCCAGGACGAAGTGATCGGAAAGCTCATCCTCGATTTCGTCGCTGACGAATCAGTGGAGGCGATCCAGCAGCGGGTTACCGAGGGGATGGAGGGAATCTACGAGCTGGTCGGGAGGCGGAAGGACGGCACCAGGATTCTGCTCGAGGCGACGGCAAGGACCCACAATATCGGCGGCCGACCGGGGCGACTCACCGCGCTCCGGGACGTGACCCAGAAGCGACAGCTCGAGGAGCAGTTCCGCCAGGCCCAGAAGATGGAGGCGGTCGGGCGGCTGGCTGGCGGCGTGGCCCACGACTTCAACAACCAGCTCACCGTCATCACCAGCTGTACCGAGCTGCTCCTGATGGACACCGAGGAACGCGATCCGCGCCGCGACAACCTGGAGGAGATCCGGAAGGCGGCGCAGGGAGCGGCCGGGCTGACCCGGCAGCTCCTGGCCTTCAGCCGCCAGCAGGTGGTTGAGCCGAAGCTGGTGACGATCGAAGAGGTGGTGGCCAGCGCTGAGAAGATGCTCAAGCGTTTGATCGGCGAAGACGTGGAGTTGGTTGCCGTACTGAGCGAGGCGCCGGCTACGGTGAAGATCGACCCCAGCCAGCTCGAGCAGGTCATCATGAACCTTGCCGTCAACGCCCGGGATGCCATGCCTGACGGCGGCAAGCTGACCCTGGAGACCTCGGCGGTCGAACTGGGGGAGTATTACGCGCGAACCCACTGGCCGGCCATGCCTGGACGGTTCGCGCTACTGGCGGTGAGCGACACCGGCATCGGGATGACTGATCAGACGCGGGCCCGGATCTTCGAGCCGTTCTTCACTACCAAGGAACTGGGGAAGGGCACCGGCCTGGGCCTGGCCACGGTGTACGGGATCGTCAAGCAGAGCGGTGGGTTCATCTGGGTGTACAGCGAGCCGGGACAAGGCGCGACCTTCAGGATCTATCTGCCGCGAGTTGACGAACCCCCCACGGCGAGCCCGCCGGTGACGAGCACCGCCTCGCTCCTCGGCACCGAAACAATCCTCCTCACCGAGGATGCGCCGGCATTGCGAGGCACGGCCCGTCAGATTCTGGAGCGGTATGGCTACACCGTCCTCGAGGCTCCGGACGGCAAAGAGGCACTCGCGCTCGCCCGCTCGGTCCCTGGTCCGATTCATCTGCTGCTCACCGACGTCGTGATGCCGGGAATGAGCGGCCGCGAGCTGGCCGAACGGTTCACCGCACGCAGGTCCGAGATGAAGGTGCTCTATATGTCAGGCTACACCGACGATGCCGTGGTGCGCCACGGGGTGCTACGGCCGGGCATTGCCTACCTCCAGAAGCCGTTCACACCCGAATCCCTGGCCCATAAGGTCCGGGAGGTCCTCGATTCGGCTTCTCTCCCTGGCCGACGATGAGATGCATTCTGATGGCGAGGAGCTACCCGACATGATCGCCGCCAGCAACCCCGACGCGCGCATCCTGATCATCGACGACGAGCCAGGCAACGTGAAGGTCCTGAAGCGCGTATTGGCTGTCGCGGGCTACCACCAGGTCACGGCGATGACCGATCCGAGGGTTGCCATTGCGCGGTTCGCTGAGATCGAACCCGACATCCTGCTGCTGGACCTCCACATGCCCGAGATAGACGGCGTGGCCGTGATGAAGCGCCTCCGGGCCGGGATGCCCACATCCGAGTATTTCCCCATCCTGATGCTGACCGGGGATGACTCGCCTCAGGCGTGCCAGCGCGCGCTCGCGATGGGAGCGTCGGACTTCGTCGCCAAGCCGTTCGACATGCACGAAGTGCTGATCCGGATCAAGAACCTCCTCGCAACCCGGTCCCTGCATCGTCGGGTCGCGGAGCACACCCACGAGCTGGAGCGCAAGGTCCGTGAGCGCACCGCCGAGCTGGATATCGCGCAACTGGATACGATCGCGAGGCTGGCTCTGGCGGCCGAGTTCCGGGACGACGAGACCGGCCGCCACACGCAGCGGGTGGGCGCGCTATCGGAGCTCCTGGCCAGGGCCATGGGCTGGAGTGATGCGGAAGCCACCCTCCTGGGACTCGCGGCGCCCTTGCATGACGTGGGGAAGATCGGCATTCCCGACGCGATTCTCTGCAAGGCGGCCATGCTGACCGTCCGCGAGCGGAAGACCATGGAGCGGCACACCACGATCGGCGCCCAGATCCTGTCGGGTGGGCGCTCGAGGTTCATCCAGCTAGCGGAGAAAGTCGCCCTCTCCCACCACGAGCGGTGGGACGGGAGAGGCTACCCGGATCGCACATTGGGACCGGCGATCCCCTCCGCCGCTCGCATCGTGGCCGTGGCGGATTTCTTCGATGCGACAGTGCACGACCGAGTCTATCGCAAGGCCTGGCCAAAGGATCAGGTGCTTGCTGCCATCGCTGCCATGAGCGGAAGCGCGTTCGATCCTGCTGTGGCCGACCTGTGCAGTCGGCCCGAGGTACAGGAATCGATGGTGGTGAGGAGCGGTGCCCTCGCCCCCCTTGACGTCTCACTGGGTGTCGAAGCCCTCACTCGACCCGCCAGCTACTCCCGCAATCGGTCCGAGCCTCGGGTTCGCCGAAGGCGACTGGTCTAAGGAGGGCCGGTGGCATCGGAACCAAGGCTGCGCCGTCTGGAGATCCTGCTGGCCGAAGACAACCCGGTCAATCAAATGGTCGCGGTGGCGATACTCGCCAAACGAGGTCACATCCTGCGCGTTGCCCCCAATGGCCAGGAGGCCTTGAAAGCCTTTGAACTAAAACGGTTCGATCTTGTTCTGATGGATGTGCAGATGCCGGTCATGGGAGGCTTCGAGGCCACGGCGGCGATTCGAGCCATCGAGCAGGCTACAGGAGGGCGTATCCCCATCATCGCCCTCACCGCTCACGCCATGAAGGGAGACCGGGAACTCTGCCTGGCGGCCGGAATGGATGGATATCTCACCAAGCCAATTAAGCCGCTGGCACTCATTCAGGAAGTGGAACGGCTGACGCTGGGCAATCAACCTGCGATGGCCGACGTCCGGGACATGGATGACGGCAGTTTGCTGGGACGTTTCATGGGCGATGCCCAGCTTCTACGCGGTGTTGCCGAGCTCTTCCTGGTATCGGAATCGGGGCTGCGCTCGCAGCTTGCAGCAGCGCTGTCGCGTAGCGACGGGAAGGAGATCTCGCGCACGGCTCACAGCCTCATGGGATCGGTGGGAAATTTCGGCCGAGAAAGCCATGGCGCTGGCGGGAGAGCTGGAGGTCATGGGTCAGGGGAACAACCTGTCCGGGGCAGGGAAAGTCTTTGAATCGCTGGTTCAAACTCTTGATGACCTGCGGTTCCAACTCAATGGAACGATGGAGGCACATCGGGTCGGGGAGGCTGACAAGACGACAGGGTCATGAGGTGCAATGTCCCTGGCCGCCGGCGAGTATGTCTCCGTGAGTTCTCATACGGATACCGAGCGGGCCGAACAGCTGATGGCTCACGATGCCCTCAGCGGTCAGTTGACTCGCACAGCCTCGATTCCGACGGTGACCTCGACCTCGTTCCCGATCAACCCCATGCCGGCCACATTCTCATTCCAGCTTATGCCGTAGTCGCGCCGGTCCACCACCGTGCTTACCTCGAACGCGATCCGCTCATGCCCCTCGGCATCCTTCGCGATCCCGCGGAATTGCCCGCTGAGAACCACCGGCTTCGAGTGACCCTTGATGGTGAGAAGCCCATGGACGTCCACCGTGCTGTCGGTGGCCGCGAAGCCCGTGCCCTGGAACGTCATCTTGGGGTACCGATTCACGGCGAAGAAGCGGTCCGAGCGCAGATCATCGTCTCGATAGGCGTTCCCGGTGTTGAGGCTCGCCGTCTGGATGGAAACGTTCACATTGCCGACTTTCCACCCACCTTCCTCCGTGGAGAGCACGGCATACCACTTGGTAAAGTTGCCGCGCACTCGGCCGACGAGATGGCGAACCCCGAAATCGACCTGCGAGTGCACCATATCTACCACCCACTTGGTCTCCACACGGGATGGACTGGCAATCCCGATGACTTTCTGCGCTTCAGCCGGCGGAGCTGCCGCGAGCACCAGTGCCGCGAACCCGCCGGCAGCCAGTGCCGTAAGACGAGATCTCATAGGTACCTCCTGAGGGTCACCAGGTACTCGCCCGTCCGAAACGGACCGAGCCTGGACGAGGACCCTGAACCAAGGTAGGCCCGCCCTCATGAAGCCAACGTGAACTCATGATGCGGGGATCCTCAGAGTCCCTCGATCCCAGGTTCACCTCAGATTCAGACTTGCTTCAGACCGGCGTGCTCATACTTCGCCTGACAGCCCAGGGATGGGGGTCCACCTCGCCGCTGGAATGGGCTGTCTGGAAATGGGGCGGAAAAGCGGCGAACCTATGCAAGGAGGGGATATGATGCCGATGACAGGAATTATGGGCGGTTGGTTCTACCTCTACGGACTGCTATGGATCATAGTGGTGGCTGCGGTGGTGACCGCCCTATGGCGGGGAATGCTGGCACAGGAGCGCATGGGGCGGCAGCTCCAGGAGATCGCCCGGTCGCTCAGCCAGCGTCCCATGACCTGACCGGCCCCGAGAGCGGGACATGGTTATAGTGGAACGCGACGGAGCAGCTGCGCTGGA
>DASYVW010000259.1:0-8022 GCA_035936675.1 Gemmatimonadales bacterium | reverse complement strand
AAGGTCCGAGGCGAGCAACAGCGGGCGGCCGGCCCTGCGCAGGAGATCGGCGGTGAGCCGTCGAACGCTTTCCACGGTTCCACCGAAAATGATGAATCCCCCGACACCGATCTCGAGTGCATCGGCGATGCGGCTCGCCTCATGAGCAAAGCCGCTCAGGGCATCAGACCGTAGCGCAGGAAGGATCAGCCGGGCGGGGTTCACCGGGTCATCGCGAGCATCATGCGGGAGTCACCGCGCCCAGCACGCGTGGCCCACCGGCACCGGTTGCGGCAGGAACATTGCCCGGCTGACCATGGAGGGTGAGATATCCGAGGAGCGCGAAGGCCACTGCCTCCTTGGCATCACCGGGGAAGAACAGATCGTCGAAGAGGCGGAGCGGATGACTGCCTCGCGAGGCGAGGTGCCGCTCGAGCGCTGCCATCAGCCCAGGATGATGGCATCCTCCACCGGAGGCGACGACCTCGACTCCCGCTGGAGTCCAGCGTCCGACGGCATCCGCCACGCTGCGTGCGGTGAGCTCGACGGCCGTCGCTACCGCGTCAGGGCCGGGCAGCCGCTGGTGGAGCGCCTTGGCATACCCGTCGCCGAAACGCTCCCGGCCGGTGCTCTTGGGAGGCTCGGCCGAGAAGAACGGATCGGCCAGCAGTGCGGTGAGCACGTCTTCGTTCGGCCTGCCCAGGGCGGCGATCTTGCCATCTCGATCGTACGCCCGTCGCTGATCCACCAGCCGGGCCGTCGCATCGATCACCGCAACCCCCGGTCCGGTGTCGAAGGCGAGCACACCGACCTCCTGGGCTCGTCGCTCCACGTACGTGAGATTCGCCATGCCGCCAATGTTGAGCAGGATCCGGGGCGCGTCGGCCGCGGCGAACAGGAGCACGTCGGCCATGGGCACGAGCGGAGCACCCTGCCCACCGGCGGCGACATCGCGCGCCCGAAAGCCGCTCACCACACGTACGCCGAAACGCTCGGCCAGAACGGCCGGCTCGCCCAACTGCCACGTCACCAGCGGCGGCTCGTGCCAGATGGTCTGTCCCGGGAACGCGATCAGCGACAGGTCCGATGCGGGCACACCACCCTGAACCAGGACGGTCTGCACCGCGTCCGCCGCCCATTCGGCCACGCGCACGTGCAGCCGCGCCAACTTGGCGGCGGTGGCGCCGTTCAGCGCGTCCCGGATCTGGGCTCGTTCTTCATCAGTGTATGGGCGGGTGACGAAGGAGAGCAACGTGGCATGGGTGGGGCCCTCCAGGCGCACCAGGGCGGCATCCATGCCGTCGAGCGAGGTGCCGGACATGAGCCCAACAGCCAGGGTGGGACGCTCGGTCATTTCGTTCGCACCGGAGGGGGATCGCCGACGATAGGCCGCAGGCGCCCGGCATGCTCCACGAGGAGTTGCTCCGCTTCATCCTTGGCCACCCCACGGCGCGCCATGACGATCGCGGTCTTGACGCTACCCTCGGCGGCCTGGATGACACGCTTGGCCGCGCCGCGGTCGAGGCCGGTGGTCTCCATCACGATACGCTGGCTCCGGTCAACCAACTTGTCATTCCAGGCGCGAAGATCCACCATGAGGTTGCCGTAGATCTTGCCCAGGCGGATCATGGCACCGGTCGTCAGTGTGTTGAGCACCAGTTTGGTGGCGGTACCGGCCTTCATCCTGGTGGAGCCGGTGACGATCTCCGGCCCAACCAGCACCGTGATGCAGACATCGCACGTTGCGGCAAGCTCGCGAGGCGGCTCCGAGCAGGAGACCAGCGCCGTCCGGGCGTCACCAGACTGCGCCCGGGTGAGCGCGGCCTGGACGAACGGAGTGGTGCCACTGGCCGCGATGCCCACCACCACGTCGTCCGATCCGACCTGGAGCGAGTCCATGGCATCCCTGGCCGCGTTCACGTCGTCCTCCGCCCCCTCTACCGATCGTACCAGGGCCGGAGGGCCGCCGGCGATCACCCCCACCACCATCTCGGGAGGAGAGCCGAATGTCGGAGGACACTCGGTGGCGTCGAGTACACCGAGGCGGCCACTGGTGCCGGCCCCCACATAGATCAGCCTGCCGCCGGCCCGGAACGCGGCCTCTACCAGCTCGATGGCGCGCGCGATCTCCAGCCGGGCCTTGGCGACTGCCGCCGGCACACCGGCATCTTCGGCGCCGACGAGATCGACGATCTCCAGCGCAGAAGCGGTATCGATAGTGGAGCTGCGGGGGTTGCGCCGTTCGGTCAGGCGCGGGTCGAGGTAGTCGTCAGCCACGCAAACCGGAGGATAGAAGTATCCAAGCGTCAGCCTCGGGCTAAATTAGAGGCCGTGCGAGGTTCCTAGCAACTCCATGGAGTTCCTGTGCGCATATCTCCCGTCAGTTCACTGGTGGCCCTGCTCGTGTTGTTGCCCGGCTGCGCCCGGCGCGAGTCGCCCGGCGTCTCGCCTATGCCGGGAACCGCGGGGACCTGGCCGTACCTGGGCAAGGCGCGGGTCACCAACGCGGCCAAGGCCATGGTCGTGTCGGGCAGTCCGATTGCAAGCGAGGTGGGCCGGGAGATTCTGCAACAGGGCGGCAACGCGGTAGATGCGGCCGTGGCCGTGGGCTTCGCCTTGGCAGTGGTTCATCCCGAAGCCGGGAACATCGGCGGCGGCGGGTTCATGATCATTCGCCAACGCGATGGCAGCGTCCAAGCACTCGATTATCGCGAGACCGCGCCGGCCAGCGCCACTCGTGACATGTACCGTGCCGCTGGTGAGGAGGCGAGCGTAACCGGCCATCTCTCGGTCGGCGTGCCCGGCGCAGTCGCGGGATTGACCGAGGCCCACCGCCGGTTTGGGCGCCTGCCCTTGGCCAGCGTGATCGGGCCGGCCATCCGGCTCGCAAATGAAGGCTTCGTGGTGGACGAGTACCGCAGCTCGTCGATCGGCGAGGATAGTGCGCGGCTGGTCCTCTTCCCCGCATCGCGCGCCACATTCCTGCCCAATGGCCGACCGCCGATCCCCGGTACGACGTTCAACCAGCCCGAGCTCGGCGCCACGCTCGAGGCAATCCGGGACAGCGGTGCTGCCGGATTCTACGGCGGCTGGGTCGCTGACCTCATGGTCGCCGAGATGAAGCGTGGAGGCGGCATCATCACCCACCAGGACCTGGCGTCCTACCGCGCCATCTGGCGGGATCCGGTCACGATCAGTTACCGGGGCTATACCGTCTACTCGATGCCACCAGCTTCGTCCGGCGGCGTGACGATGGGTGAGATTCTGAACATCATGGAGGCTTTTGGCATGCTGCCCCCGTTCGGATCCGCCCTTCTCATGCACCGCGAGGCGGAGGCAATGCGGAGGGCATTTACCGACCGGAACACTTACTTGGGCGATCCGGGCTTCGTGCACAACCCGGTCGAACGGTTGCTCTCGAAGGCATACGCCGCCGATCTGCGGAAGCAGATTGGGGAGCAGGCCTCGGTCACGCCGACATTCAACCCTGCCGCACCAGGAGGCTCGTCTACCACCCACTACTCAGTCGTCGATGCCGAGGGGAACTCGGTCAGCTGCACGACGACGCTCAACAACAGCTATGGGAGCGCGGTGACCGTGACCGGAGCGGGCTTCCTGCTCAACGACGAGATGGACGACTTTGCAACTTCACCAGGCCAGCCGAACATGTACGGCCTGGTTCAGGGCGAAGCGAACGCGATCGCACCCGGCAAGCGAATGCTTTCGGCCATGACGCCTAGCATCGTGCTTGACCCTCGAAAGCAGCTGTACATGGTCGTCGGAACTCCTGGCGGCCCACGGATCATCACGATGGTGTACCACGTCATCTCCAACGTGATCGATCACCGAATGACGTTGCCTGACGCGGTTGTGGCGCCCCGGATGCACCACCAGGGGCTGCCTGATAGCCTGCGGGTGGAGGGTGACGGTTTTTTGCCCGAAACGTTGGATAGCCTCCGGTCTCGAGGGCATGGTATCGCGACTGGGGGCTATTGGGGGGATGTCGAGGCGATCATCAGGACCCCTGCCGGCTGGCAGGGGGTGAGCGATCCCCGCCGGGGAGGAGGAGGAGCGGGGTATTAAAGACACAAAAGCGTGAGCGGTGAGCGGGTGCTCCGTTGACCCAAGATGCTCCGCAAAATGTTCTCGGAGTCTTTGGTCGATGATTTCCCGCTTACCGCTTACGCTTTGCTTTTCCCGCTTACGCTTTTTCCTATTACGACTTGAACGGCTGCTCCAGCACCAGAATGACGGTGGTGCCCTCCGGGAGGACCACGTCGCGATCCTTGGTTTCAACGGCGCGCTGGGCGCCAACCGCGCCTCCCAGTACCCCGCCGATGATCGCGCCCTTGGTGCTGCCTCCCAGCACCCGACCCACCACCGCGCCGACCGCCGCTCCCGCAGCCGGCTTCGCGATGTCGCCGGCGTTGGTCTTGCGTCCTTGCAGATGGGTTCCGATGCTATCGATCCTGGCCGAGATCGGATAGGAAGTGCCATTGACCGTTACCGAGGTCGGCTGGAGCGTCAGGGTTCCGGTCTTGTCACTCTTGTTCTCCGATACCTTGATGGCCGTGACCTTCAGCGTGACATCCGACCCGGCGGGAATGACCACTCGACCAGCGTTGTCTTTGACGTCGTTTGCCACCGTGGCCGTCACCGTATCACCCACCTTGTTCTTTACCGAGCTGATCTCGGCCGTGGTCGAAGCGCTGATGGTGGCGCCGGTCGACAGGCTCCGGCTCGCGGCCGGCGTCGAGGGCGCGGCGGCGGACGGGCTCGGGGAGGTAGTACTGGGGGGCACGGCAGGACGGCTCGGCCGAGTCGGGGTCTTCGCAGCCGGTGCTGGTGCGCTGGCCGTTGGGCGATCGTTCAGCGGAGCGGTGGTGTCCACCGGGGCCAGCTGTAGATCACGACTCAGGCTGTCCGCCGCGGCCGTGTCGCCCCCGTTCCCGCGTCCACAGGCTGCGACCGCCGCCAACGTGAGCGCTGCAATCATCGTTCTCGACATCTAACCCTCCTTGGATGTGACTTGCTCGGGTTCCGCGACCCGGTGACATTCCAGGCTCTCGTATGAATGAGCTGCGGTCCCTTCTTCCCTATCTCAAACCCTATCGCTGGGTTTATCTCCTCGGCCTGGCGCTGGTCGTCGTGTCGAATTTCTTTGCCACGCTCGGACCCCGATTTCTCCAGCACGGCATCGACGCCCTCCGACGGGGCGGGCAGTTCCATGAAGTACAGAGCGCGGTGCTGCTGCTGTTGGCCGTGGCCCTGATCGGAGGCGTGGGGCGCTACGGCATGCGCGAACTGCTCAACAGCGGCAGCCGCCGCGTTGAGACCGACTTACGGGACCAGCTCTACGACCACCTGCAGCGGATGTCGGCCGAATTTTACGACCGGTACCCGACGGGCGATGTGATGGCCCGCACAACCAATGACCTGCTTGCGGTCCGCATGGTGGCCGGTCCCGCGCTCATGTACCTGGTGGATACTACCATCAGGACGCTGCTGGTTGCACCCGTCATGGTGGCAATCAGCCCCCGCCTCACGCTGCTCGCGCTGCTTCCCTTGCTCGGACTCCCCGTGGCGATGGTGGTGCTTGGCCGCGTGATCCACCAGCGGACCCAGGCGATCCAGGCCCAATTCAGCCAGCTCACCAGCCACGCGCATGAGAACCTGTCAGGGGTGCGGGTGGTTCGATCCTACCGCCAGGAGAGCGCGGAGACCGCGCACTTCCGCGCGCTGAACGACATCTACCAGGAACGCAATCTGGGCTTGGCGAGAGTACAGGGTTCGTTCTTCCCGCTGCTGTCGCTGCTCGGCGGATTGAGCGGGCTCACGGTGCTCTATGCCGGTGGCATGCTGGTCATGTCCCGAGCAGTGACGGTAGGCGAGTTTGTGGCATTCGGCGTATACCTCGCCATGCTGGTGTGGCCGATGATCGCGCTGGGGTGGGCGGTAAACCTGGTGCAGCGCGGGGCCGCCTCGATGGGCCGGATCAACGAGCTGTTCCGGGAGAAGCCCGCCATCACCGGGGCGGCGTCCCCCGTGGCCCTGCCGCCGGCGGCCGGCGCGAGGGCGCTGGAGTTCCGAAACGTCTGGTTCAGCTATCCGGGGGCACGGGAGAGGGGGTGGGTGCTCCAGGACATCACCTTCAGGGTCGAGCCGGGGTCCTCACTCGCCATCGTCGGTGCTACCGGTTCCGGCAAGTCCACCCTGGTGGACCTGATCGTCCGCACCTACGACCCCGATCGTGGCGCGGTGCTCATCGACGGGGTGGATGTGCGACAGCTATCGCTGGAGGAGCTCAGGCACGCGGTCGGCTTCGTGCCCCAGGAGACGTTTCTCTTCAGCGAGACCCTCCGGCGAAACATCCTGCTCGGTGCGCCGAACGACGGACGGCTGGAACGTGTCTCCGAGGTCGCCCAACTCACCGAAGCTCTGCCCGCCTTGCCAGAGGGTTACGACACCCTGCTCGGCGAGCGCGGCATCAACCTCTCCGGCGGCCAGAAGCAGCGGACCGCAATCGCCCGGGCCCTGGCGCAGGACCCGCCCCTCTTCGTGCTGGACGACGCGTTGAGCGCAGTGGACACGAACACGGAGGCACGCATTCTCGTCGGCCTGCGCGATGCGCTGGCCGGCCGCACCAGCATCATCGTGTCACACCGGCTGGTCGCAGTCCGCGACGCGGACAGGATCCTGGTTTTGGATGCCGGGCGCATCGTGGAACGGGGTACTCATTCGGAGTTGCTTGCCGCGGGAGGGCGCTATTGGGAGCTGCTGCGCCGGCAGCAGATGGAGGAGGAGCTGCAAGAAGCGGGGGAAGACAAAAGCGCGAGCGGTGAGTCTCATGAGATGTCATCCTGAGGAAGCGAAGCGACCGAAGGATCTCTCCGCCTGCACTCCGAGAGATCCTTCGCTGCGCTCAGGATGACAGTGCTTACAGTTGCTCTCTCAGAAAGTCCGGTGTCAGACCCTGAAGCCAACCGGCCAGCCTGGTGAATTCGCCGGTAAGGAGGAGAATCCCGACGAAGACGAGCATTACCCCGCTGATCCGCATCACCCAAGGCAGGAACTGCCGGAACCGCTGAAACCAATCTAGGAAAGAGTCGACCGCCACGGCGGCGATCAGGAACGGCAGCGCCAGGCCCGCCGAGTAGACCGCCAACAGCAGCATGCCTCGGGAGACATCGGTAGAGGTGGCCGCGAGCCCGAGGATGGCACCGAGAACCGGACCAATGCAGGGCGTCCAGCCGGCAGCGAACGCCATCCCGACCAGAACACTGCCGAGATACCCCACCGGCTTCCGCTCGAGATGGAGCCGACGCTCCTGGCTCAGCAGCCTCGGGTTGAAAACCCCGAGACACAGCAGCCCGAACAGAACGATCAGGGCTCCGCCGAGACGCTGGAGCCAGACCTGGTAATAGTTCAATGCGCGCCCGAGCGCGGTGGCGCTGGCGCCAAGAAGAATGAACACCAGGGAGAACCCGCCCACGAACAGCAGCGCGTGCGTGAGCGCCACTTGGCGCCGCCCGGTTACTTCGGGCAGCGTCATCCCGGTCAGAAATCCGATATAGGATGGGACCAGGGGGAGTACGCAGGGAGACAGAAAGCTGAGCAGTCCCGCGGCGAAGGCCACCAGAAAGCCCAGTGCGGCGGGCTCACTCATAGGGGGCCCAACTCCTGCTGGCGGCACTCGCGGCACACACCGTAGATCTCCACCCGGTGCCGCCGGTGCTGGAAGCCGTGCTCGTCGGCGAGAACCGGCAACATCCGCTCCATGCGTTCGTTGGCGAATTCGACCACCCGACCGCACCGTTCGCAGATCAGGTGCTCGTGGTCTGCCTCCGCAGCCATCGGCTCGTAGCGTTTGAAACCCTCGCCAAACTCATGCGCCCGCACGAGGCCGCTTTCCACTAGCAGGTCGAGGGTACGGTATACCGTCGCCGTGCCCACACGTTCTCCCTGCTGCTTTAGCTCGCGCCGGATTCCATCCACCGAGAGGTGATCTTCGGAGAGGAACACAACCTGGGCGACCAGGTCGCG
>DASYVW010000258.1:0-1742 GCA_035936675.1 Gemmatimonadales bacterium | reverse complement strand
CGCTCGCCGCCTTCATCGGCGCCGGTGGTCTGGGCGATCCGATCGCGGCCGGACTCGCCCTGTCCGACACGAGAATGATTCTGTCAGGCGCGCTCCCGGCCGCCTTACTCGCGCTCCTGGTCGATGGAGCGCTTGGCATCTGTGAGCGCATGGTGGCGCCAAGGGGGTAATTCTGCGATTGCAGCCGTTTCGTGCCGTGCGTCCCAAGCCCGAGCTGGCCTCGGAAGTGGCCGCGGTGCCGTATGATGTGGTGAACCGGGCCGAGGCGGCCGAGCTAGCGCGAGGAAAGCCGCACAGCTTTCTCCACGTTGGCCGGTCCGACATCGATTTGCCGGAGGAGACCGACCCGCACGATCCCCGGGTCTACTCGAAGGCGCGCGAAGCGCTCGATGAGTTTCTTGCCCGAGGGACCCTGATCCGTGATCAGGAGCCCGCACTCTATCTGTACCGGCAGATCATGGAGGGTAGAACCCAGATCGGTGTGGTGGGGTGCGTGCACATCGACGACTACGAGCGCGACATCATTCGGAAGCACGAGAAGACCAGGCCGGACAAGGAGGATGACCGCACCAGACACGTGCTCACGTTAAACGCTCACGCCGAGCCGGTCTTTCTGACTTATCGGGGCCAGGGTGACATCGAGGCGCTCATGGAGCCGGTACTGCACACTCCCCCCCTCTACGACTTCGCCGCCGACCGGGTCCGGCACACCGTGTGGCGGGTGGCCGATCCGGCACCCTGGGTCGAGGCGTTTCGCGCCGTGCCCCATGCCTACGTGGCCGACGGACACCATCGCTCCGCCAGCGCCTGGCGTGCGGGGAAGGAGCGCCAGGCCGCCAACCCGAAGCATCGGGGCAATGAGGAATACAACTGGTTTCTGGCGGCGCTGTTCCCGGCCGCCCAGCTCGCCATACTGCCGTACAACCGGGTGGTGCGGGATCTCGCGGGGAAGACGCCGGCCGAAGTTCTGACGGAGCTGAACCGGATTGGGCGGGTCACACCGGCCACCCAACCTCAGCCACGACGGCCAGGCTCATTCTGCGTCTACCTGGCGGGAGCCTGGCACCTGGTCGAGCTGGACGAGAAGACAATCGACCGCCGGGATCCGATCGGCTCTCTGGACGTCTCACTGATTCAGGATCGGGTGCTGGGTCCGGTTCTCGGTATTGGCGATCCGCGAACCGACGAGCGGATCGATTTTGTCGGCGGGATCCGGGGGCCCGCGGAGCTGCAGCGGCGGGTGGACTCGGGCGAGATGGCGATCGCGTTCTCGCTTTATCCGACCACGCTCGAGCAGCTGATGGTCGTGTCGGATGCCGGCGTCGTCATGCCGCCCAAGAGCACCTGGTTCGAGCCCAAGCTCAGGAGCGGGCTGTTTGTTCATGAGTTAGAATAGTCACGAGTCGCGACTCAGACTTCTGTTACTGGAGAAGGGATGAAGGTCCTGATCGCAGACAAATTCGACAAAGTCGGCATCGACGGCCTCAAGGAGCTTGGCTGCTCGGTGGTGTCGGAACCCGACGTCAAAGCCGACGCGCTGCCCGAGCTCATCAAGCGGGTGGATCCGCACATTCTGATCGTCCGAAGCAAGAAGGTGAACGCCGAGGCGCTCCGGGCCGGCACCGCGCTGAGCCTGGTCATACGAGCCGGGGCGGGGATCGACACGATCGACGTGGATGCCGCGTCGGAGCTTGGCGTGTTCGTGTCGAACTGTCCGGGCAAGAATTCGATCGCCGTGGCCG
>DASYVW010000257.1:0-6184 GCA_035936675.1 Gemmatimonadales bacterium | reverse complement strand
TGAAGGCCTGGCGTCCATCGGCCACAATGGTCCGGTAGCCCAACGCCTTGGCCAGAGGGACGAGCGCCACCGCAATCTGAACTCCCCCGAAGACCACCAGCTTCGGCTGCCGAGGAAAGACCTCCAGAAAAATCGTGACCGGGCCGGCGCCGCTCTGAAACTCGCTGCTGGCGCTGCTCTCCTTCTTCAACGCGGCAAGCGCGCCATCCCGTACTGACCGCTGGGGCACGCCTGGCAGTGTGCCCGCGATCTTCCCGTTCTCGAAGATTCGCATCGAGCTTCCCAGCCCCGGACCCGCGATGATCGTGGCGACCACCTCGCCGCCCCGACCGCGGGCCGCGTCCAATACCTCGGGCCGCACCGCCGGCTCGACGAAGACCTTGATCGTCCCCCCACAGGCGAGTCCGACCTCCCAGGCGCGCTCATCGGTGACGCCGTAGGTCACCAGCTTGGGGCTGCCGCGAGTGATGGCCTGTTCGATCTCGAGGGCGGTGGCGCTCTCGACACACCCACCCGATACCGAGCCGGCAATGGCTCCATCACCGGATGCCAGCATGCAGGAGCCTTCGGGTCGCGGCGCCGAGCCCCACACGCTGGTCACCACCGCGCGTCCGAATGGTCTGCCGGTCTTGATGAAGCGGTCGTAATCGGTGAGGAGATCGCGCATGCGGTGAGCTTACAATGCAGCCAGCCGTTCCGCCAACTGCTCCAGCGATGCCACGCTCCCGCAGGGCACGAAGTCGTCCACGAACGGCAGCGCGGCCTCGAGCCCGACCGTCGCAGGTTCGAACCCGGCACGGCCCGCCAGCGGATCGAGCCAGATCAGCCGGTGGCAGGAGCGCTGGAGCCTGGCCATCTCGCGTGCGAGCAGTGCGGGGTCTCCGCGCTCCCAGCCGTCCGAGACCAGGAGCACGAGGGCGCCGCTCCGGACGGTGCGCCGCACCCAGCGCTGGTTCAGCTCGCGCAGACTCTCACCGATCCTGGTTCCGCCGTTCCAGTCCACCACCCGGTCCGCCACCCGCCGCAGCGCGGCATCGGCGCTTCGGGCCGCAAGCTGGCGGGTGATCCGGGTGAGCCGGGTCCCGAAGACGAAGACCTCGACTGGCGCCCCGGTACGCCTGAGCGCGTGGGCAAAGCGGAGCATGAATCGGCTGTACCGCTCCATCGACCCGCTGATGTCGCACACCAGGACGATGGGCCGGGGGCGGAGCGTGCGGCGCAGCCATCGCCAGCGGAGCGCTTCCCCTCCGGTGCCGAGTGCCCCGCGCAGCATGAAGCGCGCAGCCGGTCGGTGGCCGCTGTGCTCCACCCGGCTCCGGCGGGCCCGACGCACCGAGAGTCGGGGACGGAGCGCGGCAAGCATTGCTTCCGCATCCCGCGATTCCTCCGAGGTGAGCGCAGCAAAATCAGCTGTCCGGAGTAGCTCCCTCGAGCTCGCCGCCTGAGCCCGCACCGTGGCGACCGGCTCATGATCGACCATCGAATCAGGTGGGGCTGCGCCGCCCGGTGACCCCCGGTCGGTACCTTGCCGGATGCGCGGAAGTTGGCCCGCCAGGTGGCTCGACCCGCCGGGCCGGCGCCAGAACAGATCGAATGCCGCATCGTACACCGGCCGGTCTTCCTGGCGGCGGACGAAGATGGTGCGGCCCGCGACCCGAACGTCCCGCCGGTCATCCATTCCGATCAAGGTGAGCGTCTTGAGGAAAGCCGCCGTCTGCCCGGGGTCCACATCCAGACCGGCCCGCCGTAAGAGACGTCCGAACTCCATGACATTCGCAGCCATTACCCCACCATCGACTTCACGCATGTGCCCTAACCGGATCGAAATTTGCAGGCAATCTTCCCCTGCCATGAAACGCTTCGAATGTCGCGCGGTTCTCTTCGACCTCGACGGCGTGCTGGTGGACTCCACCGCCTATATCGAGGAACAGTGGCGCCGCTGGGCCACGGCCAAGGGCCTCGCAGCCGAGCCGTTTCTGCGCTTCTGCCACGGCCGGCGGGCAGTCGAAACCATCCAGCTTGCCGCTCCGCACCTCGATGCCGAGGCCGAGGTTGCCGCGTTTGTGCCGGATGACACGGGGAACGGCAACGCCTTGAAGCCAGTCGAAGGGGCCTTCCGCCTGCTGCAAACACTCCCGGTGGGGAGCTGGGCTGTCGCGACCTCAGGCACTCGCACGGGTGCAACCGAGCGTCTCATGGACGCCGGCCTCCCGATTCCCGGGGTCCTGGTGTGTGCCGAAGACGTGGTGCACGGCAAACCCAGCCCCGACGTGTACCTCATGGCCGCAGCCGGCCTGGGTGTCTCTCCGGCCGACTGCATCGTGGTGGAGGACGCGCCGGCAGGAATCCAGGCGGCCCGATCGGCCGGCATGGCTGTCGTGGCGCTCACCACGACGCACCGTGCTGAGGATCTCGCCGCGGATGCCTACGCCAGCTCGCTCGCCGGCATCCACGTGGGCCGGATCGAGCGCCACGCCAGAGGCCCTCATTTTCTCGAGCTATTGGTCCTGGACTAGAATCCTTCTCGCCCCTCCGTCCCGCATCGCGGCGACATCCTCCTGGTACTTGAGCAGAACGCCAAGTGTCTGTTCCACCTGAGCCGGCTCCAGGCGGTCGGTTCCCAGCGCGGTGAGCGCGGCGGCCCAGTCGAGCGTCTCGGCGATACCCGGCGCCTTGGTCAGGTCCGCCGAGCGGAGACGCTGGACGAAGCCGACGATCTCGCGGCCAAGCGCCTCGGGCACATCGGGCAGCCGGGCCCGGAGGATCGCCAGCTCGCGTTCGGGAGTGGGATAGTCGATCCAGTGGTAGAGGCAGCGCCGCTTGAGCGCGTCGTGCACCTCTCTCGTTCGGTTGCTGGTAAGGATCACGCGGGGGGGACGGGTGGCCCGTATGGTCCCGATCTCGGGAATGGTCACCGCGAAGTCGCTCAGCAGCTCCAATAAGAAGGCCTCGAACTCCTCGTCCGCCCGGTCCACCTCGTCGATGAGCAGCACCGGAGGCTCCGCTCCCTTGCTCTCCAGAGCCTGCAGCAGCGGCCGCCGGATCAGGAACTCCTGGCTGAAGATGTCCCGTGTGGCTGCGGATTTCGCCTCGCCGCGAGCCTCGAGCAGGCGGATCTCGAGCATCTGCCGGGGGTAATCCCACTCGTACACCGCGGTATTGATGTCGAGCCCCTCGTAGCACTGCAGCCGGATCAGCTCGGCACCGAGGACCTGGGAGAGGGTGCGGGCCACCTCGGTCTTGCCCACCCCCGCCTCACCCTCGAGCAGGAGCGGGCGCTCCATCGCGAGGGAGAGGAAGACGGCCGTGGCCAGGTCGCGATCGGCGACGTAGCCGCGGCCGCAGAAGGCCGATTGGACTTGGTCAATGGATGGTATGCTCACGCCTTTCATCCTTCCGGCGCCTCGAGATCCCGCGCGTAGGCCGGAAATCGAAACCGCATCTCCCGCGTCAGTACGCCACCATGTGCCAGCTCGGCCAGACTCTCGCGCGTGAGCCGTTCACCGGTGAGCAGGCGAGGCAGGATCAGATCGGCGGCTGTCGCCATGGTGAACATGCCGCACTGGGGAAGTCCCAACAAACGGCTGTCGGCCAGCTCCGCCAGCCAGATCATCGAGCCCGGGTGGGCGGGCACACCGTGCCGCACCACTCGGCCGCCCAGACTCCGTAGCGCAGCGTAAAGCGGCGCGAGCGGGTCGCCGGCGGAGACACCGCCCACCAGGATGACGGGGATCTTCCGGGCGATGGCAAGCGACTCGAGCGCGGCACGTGCCTCGCGTTCGGCGGCGTCGGGGTCTCGGCTGGCGATCACGGTCGTCCCCGAGAAGCGGCCGCCGAGCGCCTCCACCTTGGTCCGGGCGCCGGCCTCGAACCGCGCCAGCGCCGGGCCGGCGATGGTTTCCGCGACCAGAGCCGCAACCTCGAGGGCGAGATAGGGTCGCACTTCCACCAGCGGGGCGTGCTCGCCTGCGATGCGCACACCTGCTTCCACCAGCGCAGTCGGGACCAGGTGCGGCGCCACCTTGACCGAGGCAACCACCTGGCCGGCCTGGACCGCCTGACCGTGGAAGAGAGTGAAGAGCTCGAGCGAATCAATGGTATTGAGCTGGGTGAGCGCAGCGGTGTGGACGTGGAGTACCCCGTCCCAGCTGGCGGCCAGGTCCAGCCGGCTCTGCCTCAGAGAATGCCGGTCGATCCCGGGGCCAATCGCCGCCGCGGCGAGTCGCTCTGCCGCCTCCTCCTCGTGCAGATCACTCGCGTCGGGCCAGGCGATTCTGAGCGACTGGCTCAGGCCACCAGACCGGGCTGCCGCGATCAGCTCGGCCCCCAGATTGTCGTCCACCCTGGTGCCCTTTCGAACGGTCCCCCTGATCAGATGGACCGGGGCGAGGAGGACGGCTCCTGCCAGCTCTTCCGGGGTAGCGCCGGCCAGAGCCGAAGGAGAGATACGCTTGGCGAGCACGCCATCACCCCTCTTGGCTCACTCGCTGGGCGAAGTCGGTCCAGAACTGCTCGGTGAGCTTGCGGGCGGTTCCTTCCATAAGGCGAGCCCCCACGCTGGCGACGGTGCCGCTCACCTCGCTGGTCGCCGACCAGTTGAGCTGGGTGCCGCCGGAGCCGGCGTCGTCGACCTGCAACTTGGAGACGACGTCGATCGCCGACCCGGGCGCCTTGCCGCGCACCCGCATCTTGGCACTCTTCCCCGCGTCGATATCGAACAACTCGACATCCATGGTGAATCGCACCCGGATCGAGCCGACGCCAAACCCGGAGATCACCTTGAAGTGGGTCGGGTCCACCGCCTCGACCGACTCGACACCCGGAGCCGACTGCGCCACGAAGTGAGGGTCCATCAGACGCTCCCAGACGCGCTCGCGGGGTGCGGCGATGGCCGGCGAGCCGGAGAACTCGAGCTTCATCGGGTGGGCTCCTCGAGGGCCTGGAGGTCGGCCGGGGTGTCGATGTCGGGGTTGTCGCCCGGAACATCCAGGGTGACCACACGGACCGAGCCCTGGTTGGCCAAACCGGCAAAGCCGTGATCGCCGTCGAGTTGGTGGGCAAGGTGCCAGACGGAACGATTGAGCAAGACCGGATGCCCCGGCATGTCGGGACGGGCCGCGTAGCGGGGACGGAAGATGCCGGCGTCCCCCGCGCGCCAGGCGGCGACCAGCTCCTCGACGACACCGAGGCGAACCAGCGGCTGGTCAGCCAGGAAAACCAGCGCGGCCCCGGCGTACGGCTCTCCGGGTTTCCGGCGCTCCAGGGCCGCGAGGCCAAGTTGCAATGAGTGAGACAGGCCTTGGCCGGGGGCGTCGTTGAGGACGGCTTCGAGGCCCGCCTTCTCTACCAGAGCTCGAGAGTCCTCGTCTTCGGCGGATACGACAGCGCAGCCGCCTCTGAGGATGCCACGCTCGCGTGCAGCGCGGATGACATCGAGCACATGGGAGAGCAATGGACGGCCTCGGTACGAGGCGAGGAGCTTCCCGCCACCAAACCGTACGCCCTTGCCGGCTGCTAGAACCAGCGGGCCCACCGTGAGGGGACCCGCCTCCTTAGCCCCCATCTACCCCGCGCGCTCGAGCGCGGTCTCCAGCGCCCGGCGGGTAATCACGGTCGCGAGATGACGCCGGTACTCGGCGGGGGCGTGAATGTCGCCGTTCACCTCGACGCCGGTTGTTGCCTCGGCCGCCACCCGGGCGACGACATCCGGCTCGCCGTTGCTGCCGACCAGGCTATCGGCACTCCGGAGTAAATACGCCATCTCCCCCACACTGGTGAGCGCGACTACTGCGTGAGTGACCGCCTTACGCTTCCGGGCGACGACCACGGCGGCGGCCACCAGGGCGTATCCCGATGCAGGATTATCCTGACTCAGGTAGGTCGTTCCCGCCCCGGTTGGCACCGGCGGGAGGACGATCTCCGTGAGCAGCTCGTCCTCGGCCAGCGCGGTGGTGAAGGCGCCCTGAAAAAACTCACGGGCCTTGACCGAACGGCGGGCGCCCTTCGAGCGCAGGTTGAACGTCGCGTCGAGCGCAAGCATGACGGCCGGCATGTCGGAGACCGGATCCGCATGCGCCAGACTCCCCCCGATGGTTCCCCGGTTGCGCACCTGAAGATCACCGATGGTTTCGGTGGCCTCGGCGATGATGGGAAACCGCTCCCTCAGCAGCTCGGAGTCGAGCAG
>DASYVW010000256.1:0-4816 GCA_035936675.1 Gemmatimonadales bacterium | reverse complement strand
ACTCATGGCGGCGTTGGCCGAGGTGGAGCTGCTGCTGAGCGAACCGAGTGCGACGGCGGATCAGCAGCGGCAGGGTCTCCGCGAGGTGCTCGTCGCGCTCCAGCGGATCAGGGACATTGTCCAGCGGATCGGGAAGCTGCGGGAAGCGCGGAGCAAGGACTACCTGAGCGGCGGCGTTCAGATGCTCGACCTGGAGCGACCTTCCGGGGAAGCTCCGGCTCTGAGCCGCGGGACGGCGCTGATCTACGTCCCCGATGAAGATCTGGCGCGTATCGTGTCCTTGCTCCTGCGGGGGGCGGGCTTTCAGGTCGAGCGCCGCGCCACCGTGGCAGAGTTG
The DNA here is from genome assembly GCA_035936675.1 of Gemmatimonadales bacterium. Lineage (GTDB taxonomy): Bacteria > Gemmatimonadota > Gemmatimonadetes > Gemmatimonadales > GWC2-71-9 > CAVVWJ01. The sequence continues at coordinate 4,479 of DASYVW010000256.1, read as the reverse complement.
CAAGGCTGGTCGGAACGCATCGGGGTCACGATCGTGTTGGTCGCGGGTGGTGCGGACACGCCCGGGGCACACCCGCTCGGGGGGTTCGTCCCCCAGCCTGATCGGGCCTACCTGATGGTGGCTCTGGTTGCTGGAGGGGGCACTGCCGCCACCGCTGCCGGAGCCGACCATGTCGTGCATCTGCCCTTTGATCCGGGAACGTTTACGGCGGAGATCCTGCGGCGGTTGTCACCCGCTTAGCCTGCTGATACGCCATACCCTGAAGCCGGATGATGCGCTGCCGGATCGGCGGGTGGGAGCCAAGGAAGTCGGCCACGAATCCCTCCTTCGACGCCAGCACCCCAGGGGCCGGATCCACAATGCAGAGGTGCGCGGCGCCGCGGGTGATCGACTGCGTGGCGTCGGTTGCCAACTCCAGCTTTTCGAGCGCGGAGGCGAGGGCCATCGGGTTACGGGTCAACTGCGCCCCGGTGGCGTCGGCCAGGTATTCCCGCTTCCGGCTTACCGCCATGGCAAGCAGCCGCGAGACCACCGGCGCCACCAGCAGTGTGAGCAGCCAGAGAACCAGAATGAGGATGCCGAGGGGGTTGCCGCCTTTGCCGCCGCCACCCCCTCGCCCGCCCGACCAGCGCGCACCTGCCCTGCCACCCCGACCAATCGTCCGCCCCAAACCGTCGGACATGAGCGCGATCGCGCCGACCATTCCTGCCAGCAGCGTCATCAGCCGCACGTCGAGGTTCCGGATGTGCGCCATCTCGTGCGCCACTACCGCCTGAAGCTCGTCCCGGGAGAGTTTGCCCAGCAAGCCCTCGGTCACCGCAATGCTGGCCGTCGCTGCGTCGCGCCCGGTGGCGAAGGCGTTGGGGTCAGTGTCGGGAATGACCCAGATCCGGGGCCTCGGCACTCCCGAGGCGATGGCCATCTCCTCGACCACGTTCACCAGCTGCTTCTGCTCCGGGGTCGCCGGCTCTATCAGCTCCCAAGCACCGGTGGACCAGAGCACTCGTTCCGCTCCGTGACACCAGGAATACCAGCAGATCCCCCCTGCTGCGAGAATACTGCAGATGCCGATGAAGGGGATTATGTGGCGATACTCGCCGGGCGACGCGTGCGCGGTCAGCAGATAAAACGCGAGGTCTCCGCCGAACCCGACCCAGGCAAAGAAGAGAATGAAGCCGATGACCAGCCACCGCGAGCGCCGACGGTTCGCCTCCTGCTGGGCGAACAGGTTGGCTTCTTCGCTCACGGCGCCGGTTTGTTGAGCGACAGATCCACGATGGGTACGGCTCGCTCCGCGGAGTCCTGGATCTCCCAGAGCTCGGCCGGCGTGGCCTTGGCCAGCCCGGCCACGAGGTTGGTGGGAAACTGCATCTGCTTGGTGTTGTACTGGGTCGCCACGTCGTTATAGAGCTGCCGGGCGAAACCGATCTTGTTCTCGGTGCTGGTGAGCTCCTCCTGAAGCTGCGCCACGTTGCCCGTCGCCTTGAGGTCCGGATAGGCCTCGGTCAAGGCAAACAAACGACCGAGTGCTTGCGTCAGCTCGCCCTCGGCCTGGGCCGTCTGGCGCACTCCAGTGGCTCCGACGGCCCGGTTCCGGGCGGAGATTACGGCGTCGAGTGTCGACCGCTCGAAGTCCATCGCCCCCTTGACCGTGTTTACCAGGTTCGGAATCAGATCGTGCCGTCGCTTGAGTTGCACATCGATCTGCTTCCAGGCGTTCACGACCTGGTTCTTGAGTGAGACGAGTCCGTTGTAGGCGCCCGCCACCCACAGGACGACTCCCGCAAGAACGACCAGCAGGACAATCGTACTCATGTTCGATTCTCGATTATGTGAGGGTTGGCGCAGGAGTGGCGACCGGCCGTGCCTCAGCCGGGACTCTCCGAGCTCACCCGGGAGCCGTCACTGGTCTCGGGCTCATGCTCGATCGGGCTCCATGCCGGCTCCGGGGCCGCTCGACGCTCCTCGGCAAAGGCGGGCGAGGTGTCCAGTCCCACCACGGAGGCCAGCGCCTGACGCAGTGCCTCGGCAATGACGGCAGTATCGCCGTTGAGCCGGAGAGCGGGGTGCTGCTCGTCGATCAGTACCTCGACACCGGGGGCCACCGCGATACGGCGGCAGCGGGAGCTTGCCGCCGTCAGTCCCTCGACCGGAGCCAGCCACGCCATCACCGCCCGACCCACGCGGCCGCGTCCGGTGCCTGGCGTGCGTAGCAAGGGGAGGTGATCAGGCGGGGGTAGTCCCGGCCCCAGCGCGGTGGCGGCCCGCCGCTCGATGAGATCACCGGTGAGCCCGGCAAATTCCTTCAGCATCGACTCAAGGGTGGCGCCCTCCATCTGCCTGAGCTTGATCGCGAGGACCTGAAGCAGGTGCCGATACGAATACACCGCCGCGGTGCCGCGCCCATCGGGTGGGCTTACCAGACCGCGGGCCACGTAGAAACGGATCGTCCGCTCGCTAGGTCGGGCCCGCGCCGCGGCATTCACCGGAACGACACCAGATGCATCGAGGATTCCGCCCGCCAGGGCGGCGAGATCGCGGAGGCCCCAGGGCGCGAGCGCCCGGTACTCTCGAAGCGTCGTGAGCGGATCGGCGGGGGCGTGGGAAAGCGCAGTATTCATCCGTGCCCGTTTCCCTCGAGGAGGTCGGTGTTGGGGTCGGCGGCTGCAAGCACCGCACGAACCGTCTTTGTCAGGGTGTCCAGGGTGAACGGCTTTGCCAGAACCGGGCAGCTGATCAGCTCCTTCGGCCAGTCCATCTGCTCCGACCAGGGATCGCCGCTCATCAGGATTACCCGGTCTCGCAATCGCGGCCATTGGCGGATGATCGCGAGAAACAGCGTGTCGCCCCCGATCTGGGGTAAGCGGAGATCGAGCAACAGCAGATCGAAGGTCATCTCCGACAGCATCTGATAAGCCGAATTCGGGTCGGCCACAGCGACCACTTCGTAGTGATTGCCGGTGAGTGCGCGCTCCAGAGTCCGGCGCAGCGCTGGCTCGTCATCCACGATGAGGATGCGCACGGTCATGAGGCAGCCTGGCTCATGGGACTGAAATAGCGGTCGGTCACGATCATCAAGGCCTCTTCAGTCGAGAGCGAGACGCGCAGCTCGCCAGCCGTGACCCCAAACACCGCCCGCAGGTGCATCTGCAAGGTTTTCGTCTTGCTGTAACCCAACTTCAGCGCCACGTCCTCGACGGTGTATCCCGGATCGAGCAGCAGCCGATGGGCGTACAGCAGTCGCGTCAGCACCATCACCATCCGGGGCGACGGGAGCCCGATCTTGGTAAACCAACGCTCGCACGTCCGGCGGGTCAGCTGCGCCCGCTCCGCCAGTGCGGTGACCGTGGGAGCCTCGTCGCCGGCATGCAGCATCGTTTCGAGCGCTCGGAGCAGCTCACTGGGCAGCTCCTGGAGGGCGCTCCCTAGCGCCTGCATCACCTGCTGGGATGCGCTCTGCTCCAGCTCGGCCTGCAAGGCGGACCTGAGGGAGGCCGGCGCGTCTTCGAAGCGTTGGAATACTACACGCCTGATTCCTGCTCGTCCCAACTGGAGGAGGACGGCAGCCGTAGCCGGCGCGAGCTCCGTATAGATCAGCAGCGGCAGTGACGGAAAGAGTAGGCGAATGCGCTCGATGCCGTGAGCCCTGGCCTCTCCGCCCAGGAGAGGATCCACGACGGCCATTTCTACCGGCTTGGCCCGGATCGCGTCCACCGCTTCCGGCCAGCCGTCGCCGCACACCCACTGATAACGGTCCGGGTCGAGCATGCGAAGCCGCGACAAACGTTCGGCGGGCGCTGCTGCGAGGAGCAAATGTCGCAAATCGGCCCCTATTTGTCGCAAATGGGCCCTAAAAACGCCACCGCTGGTCCCTCAGATTGGCGCCGTACCCTCTCCCGGGCACAATCGCCTTTCCCTGAAAGGGACCTCACATGTCTCGCACCAAGACCTACGCTATCGTTATGGCCCTGCTGGCGTCTGCGGCCCTCAGCACCGCCTGTACCCGCACCGATGCTACGGGCCCCTCGGATCAGCCCCAGCCGTCGTTCGAGAACCAGGGCGCCAATAACTAGACCGGTTTCGGCGGGACGTACGCTCGGTTCGATTGACTTTATTCAGGAGACAGGGCGTACTCCCGCAGCCCCACTTCCATTTCACGAATCACCGGTGCTTCACTGAGCTCCGAGGCCAGGGCAGGCATTGGCTGCTGCGGACGCTCGGTGAGCTCGTTCAGCGCCTGCTCGATCCTGAAGTACCAGGCGTTGAGCTGGTGGCGCTCGGCGAGCTCCAATGCCGCCACGAACGCCGCTCGCGCCCGCGTCGGTTGGCCGAAGCGCGTGAAGCCGGTGCCTAGCTTGTACTGGTAGTCCGTGGCCACGCTGGGCGAAAGCCGGCCGACATTCTGCTCCATCATGACCCGGCAGCGCTCGAACGACACCCGGTTACCCAGACTCGATTCCAGATCCATCAGCTCCAGGA
>DASYVW010000255.1:0-11993 GCA_035936675.1 Gemmatimonadales bacterium | reverse complement strand
TCGCTACCGGCCCTCAAGGCCTATCTCGGCGGAGAGAACGACTACCGCGAGGGCCACTACCCCGACGCGATCGAGGGCCTCCAGAAGGCGGTCGGCAGCGACAGCACGTTTGCGCTGGCGTACTACCGGTTGAGCGATGCGGCCCAGCGGGCGGGACGGCCCGAGCTGGCCCGGAGCTCGGCCGACAAAGCGCTGCGGTATCGGGACCGGCTGGGCGAGCGGGAACGCCGACTCATCGAGGCGCAGCACGCCTGGCGCCTGGGTCGTGGCGACGAGGCCGAGCGCCTCTGCCGGAGCCTCGTCGCCGACTATCCTGACGATGTCGAGGCGTGGCTCCAGCTGGGTGAGGGGCTGGTGCACGGCAACCCCCTGCGAGGGCGCTCGTCGGTCGAAGCGCGACCGGCATTCGAGCAGGTTCTCGCCCGCGACCCCGACAACGCCGAGGCACTGATCCACCTGGCCCGCATCGCCTCGATTCAGGGAAAGCAACCGGAGGCCGATACCCTGGTGCGCCGGGCGCGCTCGGCTGTTCAACGACCGCCCACCGACCTCGAGGAGGCGGTCGTGACCGCCGACCTGGAAGGCAGTGAGCGAGTCGGACGCCGGCTTGCCGGCACATTCCAGGCTCCCGACCTTCAGGCCTATGGGCACCGGATGCTGGCACAAGCCGCCATCGCGCGCGGGCAGTGGCAAGGAGCCTGGAGCGAGCTCACCCTCGCGGCCACGCTCGACTCGATACCGGCGCTGGAGCTGCGCTCGCTGTTCGCCGCCTTTTCCTTCCTGCCGCTCCCCCGGAGCGAGATCATCGCAGTCAGAGAAGCGGTTCGCCGGTGGGACGCGGGAGCAGAGGCGCCGCTGCGCCTCCAGCGCCTGGGCCTCCTGGATACCCGTCTGGGCGATACCACCAGTGCACTGCGTGATGCGCGCGCCCTCGATCGAGCGGCCGACTCATCCCTCCACGGCCGGTTTGCTCATACGCTGGCGGCGAGTATCCGGGCGCACGTCGCCGCGGTGGGTGGTCGAGATCGGGAAGCGCTGGCGGATCTGGATGCGGCAGGGTGGGAGGCCGCGGCCCCCGCGTTCGTCGCCGAGGCCTACGACCGGTATTTCCGAGGAGAGCTGCTCGAGCGGGCCAGGCGGGAGGACGAGGCGCTGGGGTGGTTCCAGTCCATCGCCGAGCGGGCTGCGTACGAGCTGGTCTATCTGGCCCCGTCTCATCTCCGCCAGGCCGAGATTTACCAGCGGCGGGGCCAGCGCGACCTGGCGGTTCAGCACTACCGCAGGTTCATCGAGCTCTGGCGTGAGGCGGATCCGGAGCTGCAGCCGGTGGTCGCGGAAGCGCGCAGGCGGCTAGCGGAGTCGGAGGGAGTAGGAGCGGCGGTAGGGCGGTAGGGCTGTCACCCTGAGGGAGCGCCAGCGACCGAGGGGGCCAGAGTTCAAACGGCATCCACGAATGAGTGGATCGCTGTTTGATGCAGTTTCGGCCCCCTCGCCTTCGCTGCGCTACGGCTCAGGGTGACAACCTTACCGCCGTACCGCCGTACCGCCTTACTGCTCTCACCCCTTCTCCACCGGCAACCGCACCGCATTCCCCCACTCGGTCCACGAGCCGTCGTAGTTCCGCACCTTCTCGAAGCCCAGCAGGTAGGTCAGCGCAAACCAGGTGTGCGACGACCGCTCGCCGATCCGGCAGTAGGCGATCGTCTCCGCATCGCCCCGCAGGCTGTTGTCCTGCTCGTACAGCTTCTTGAGCTCGCTGGCCGGCCGGAAGGTGTGGGTCTCCGGGTCGATCGCCTTGGCCCACGGGATACTCTTGGCGCCGGGGATGTGCCCGCCCCGGAGGCAGCCCTCCTGCGGGTACTCCGGCATGTGGGTCTTCTCCCCCCGGAATTCCTCCGGGCTCCGCACGTCCACCAGCTGACCCTTCTTCTTCAGGTGCTCGAGGACCTCGTCGCGGAAGGCGCGGATCTTGGAGTCGTCCCGCTTGCCGACCTTGATGTTCCCCTCCTTGTACTTGGGCTGGTCGGTCGTTAGCGGTCTGCCCTCGTCCACCCAGCGCAGCCGGCCGCCGTCCATCACCTTGACGTTCTTCACCCCGAAGAGCTGAAGCACCCAGAGAGCATAGGTGGCCCACCAGTTGTTCTTGTCGCCGTAGAAGACGATGGTGGTGTCCTGGTCGATCCCTCTCGCGCGGAGCAGGCGCTCGAGCTTCTCCCGATCCACGTAGTCGCGGACCACCGGATCGTTGAGATCGTTGGTCCAGTCGATCTTCACCGCTCCCGGGATGTGCCCGGTGTCGTAGAGCAGAAGGTCCTCATTGGACTCCACCAGCCGCACCTTGGGGTCACTCAGATGCTGGTCCACCCAGGCGGTGGAGACCAGCACCTCCGGGTGAGCATACCCGCGCTTCTCGATCGGGGTGACCGCGGGAATCGATTGTGCCTGTGTCATGACTCTCTCCTTGTAGGCTTACCCATCTCCATCCCGTCCCAAAAACGCATACCGGCCGCGGACCTCGGGGGAGGTGCGGCCGGCGAAATTCTGAAAGCGCCCTGCGATCAGCGCGTCGCGGCTGTCCCCCCCTCGGGCCGTGGTGGCTCGGTGGTACAGCAGCACCCGAAGGGCGCGGGGAGGGCGGGGTAACGTAGCATGGTTGGTATCACGGTTTTCCAAATTACGACTTGGCAAGTCGGAATGTCAATTCCTTAGTGCCGCAGTCTCCGCCACTCGGTGCGCCAGCCGGCCGCCAGCGGGAGCAGCAGGAGCAGATACACTCCGAGCCCGAGCACTGCGGATGCTACTGTGTGGTCCGATACCAATCGGCCTGCGATGGCTACCGCAACCGCACACCACACCAGCGGCAGCAGCGTGCTGAGGACGAAGCGGCCCGGGTGGGGATTACCCGACTCCCGGACGATCAGCCGGAGGGCCGCCGCGGCGTACGCGAGGTGGCCGGCGAGCGCCGCGGCCGCCACACCCTCGAGCCCGGCTCCGCCCACCAGCGCGAGCACCGAGAGACTGGTCGTGAGCGCCAGTGCCCCGGCCGCATACATCGGGAGCTTGCGCTGCTGGCCGGCCGCCACCGCGCCAATGGCCGCCAGGTTTACCATGCCGATGGCGGCTCCGGCCAGCAGGAACAGCCGAGCCGGCGCAATTGCCGCCGTATAGCCGGGCAGAACCAGCGCCACCACCGGTGCTACGGCCAGACCGAGGGCACCCAGCAACGGCGGCAGCAGTCGCGCGAAGGGCAGCAGCGCGCGCTCGAGATGTCCTCGCAGCGCCGTGGCGGCACCGGCCGAAAACGTCTCGCCGTAGACCTGGCGGAACACGACCTGCCGGATCACCAGCGCCAGCGCGGCGGCGCCGGAGGTGACGGACGCCCCCAAGGCGTAGTAGCCGAGCATCGTGGGGCCACCCCAGAACGCCACCACCCACCGATCGGACGTCACCAGCAGAATGCCCACGCAGCTGGTGAGGGCGACCGGCAACCCCACGTGCAGCAGGCGGCGCAGTGGCTCCAGGACCAGTGCCGGTCGGAGGGAGACCCACCGTGACGCGACCGCGATGCCGATCAGGTTGGCCGCCGCGAGGCCGGCAAATGCACCGGCCAATCCCCAGATCCGGGCCAGGCTGACGGCCAGCAGAACGTGAAGCGCCGCAATACTGGTCTCGAGAATAGCGAAGCGACGCAGTCCGGTGCGGACCCGGGTACAGACCATCGTGTAGCCATAGACCAGCTCGGCCAGGCTGGCGACGGCAAACCCGCGGAGCAGGAGCCGGTAGTGAGCGTCGGGCACGACGAAGCTGGCGACGATGGCCAGGCCGGAGAGACCGCCGCCGACCAGCAGGATGAAGCCGAGCGCCGTGGGGGCAGGCGAGGCTTGCCGCAGGGTATTTCCCTTGGCATCGGCGTGCAACAGCTCGAGCTCCAGGCCACGGAACACGCCGAGGCCGGCCAGTCCCGAGTAGCGCATGCCCATCCGGAGGAGTGCCCAGGTGCCGAACGCCGCCGGCCCCAGCAGGGCGGCAAGCAGGACCGAGCGAAGAGCCAGGAGCATCTCCGTCGTTCCCCGGGACAGACCGTACGCGGCCACCCGGCGCAGCAACCCACGGTGCGGACGCGCTTGCGCTGTCCGCCCGGTGCCGGAGAGAGGGAGGGACACCTCGGAGCTAGTCAAAGGGCGGGCTCTGCCGGAATGGCCGAGGGGGTGAACCGAGCGTACATCCTGGTGATGAGCTTGATGAATCGGATCTCACCCACGACGCGGGCGCCGGGACCGCTCCTGACGAGTGTCCGGATCGACGCGTGATTCGAGGGCGTGATCATCCGCCAGCCTTCGCGAAACCCTCGGGCCCGGGCGAGCTGACACCGGGCGCTGGCCAGCGCGGACCCGATGCCGTTGCAGCGCTCGGCCGGCGATACATACAGATCCCACAGGTAGGCGGCATCCGGAGGCAGCGGCAACGGCACGACCGTCACATCGGGCCCCACCCGGTCGGCGACCCAGGCATAACCGATCGGCCGGGTACCCCGCCAGGCGACGAGGCAGTGCCGCCCGTTGGCGTGCCGCACACGAAATCGGTCGAGCTCCCGCTGGGACACCAGCGGAACGAGAGCATCGCACCCCGCCTCGTTTATCAGCGAGATGCTCACACCTTCGGGCGGCGGAATCTCGGGCAACCGATCAAGCGGCTGGGAAAAGACGACGCAACGGCCCGCTTCCACCAGGCGGTGGAGGGTGCGGCGGGCGAGCTCCTCCCACACGTCTCGAACGCCACCTCTCTGGTAGGCCAGCGCGGCATCCCCGGGGAAGGTCTTCAAGTCCCTGGCGTACTTCGCCAGCCGCTGGCGCGCGCTCAATCCGCCGCTTCCACGAAGCATCGGGGACCCCACAGTGACCCCAGCGCCTTCCGCTCCTTCTGCTGGGTCCGGCGGGCAACCAGGTGACCGAGCATGGATAGCAGACGATGCCTGCGTGGCGTGGTCCCCCGAATCAGAATCATCCTGCGCTGAAGCACCGCGCCGCGGAGCACCTTGGGATAGAGCGCAGTGGGCCCCAGGTCGATGGAGGAGACGCCCTCGCGGATCGCCGTCCGGAGGGGCTCGTAGCAGAGATCGTTGTAAAACACGCCGCTGGTGCGGTGCTCCGGGCTGAAGGCAGCGAAGGTCCCGTCCAGCCGTTCGGGCGTGAAGAGATTCAGGCTGGTCCCCACCAGCCGGTCGCCGTGCCAGGCGAGGTGCGCGAAGATCTCGGGAGACTGGCGCCGGCCGAGCTGCTGAAAGAGATGGGGGGTAACCGGCCACTCCCCTCCGTTCCGCCGGCGAAACGCTTCGCGGTACAGACGGTCCATGTGGGAGGCGTCGCGGTCGAAATCGCTGGCCAGCGTGGTCCGAAGGCCGGCGGCGCCGATGGAGGCGATGTCAGCCAGGATCGTGCGGCGCACGTTCTTGCTTCGGCTGGCGACATAGTCGTCGAACGAGGGCCACCGTACCCGCATCGTTGCCGTGGCACCGGAGTAAAGCACCGCGTAACCCCGGTCGCGAGCGACGTCGATGAGGCGGTAGCAATAGGTATCCACGAATGGCCAGGCCACCGCCTTGGCACCCTCCCGTTCGGCAGTCTGCTCCAGGGCGTAAAAGATCTCGTGCAGGATCGCGTTGGGGAGCCCGCTCGAGTTACCCAGCGGCTCGGAGATGTGGGCAAACGGCGCCTGCACGGAGAGAACGGGCTGGAGGCGGAAGCCGACGTAGGGGGCAACGTCACGCAGCGGCCCCAGCCACCGGTGGTGCAGATCGTGAGGTGTCCCCGGTCCCACCAGATAGGCCGGGATGATGGTCTTCAGGCCACCCACACCCCTCACCGCCAGATGCCTCGGATTCCAGCCGGACCGCTCTGCCGCGGTAAACCATTGGTGCAGGTGGAATCCTCGCCGGGCAAGCCGGTTCCACTCTTCGGCCTCAAGCCGGTCCGCTCCGCCGAGCACGATCAGCTCGTCGCGGGCGACCGCCAATGGAGCACGGATGGCTGTCATACCGCCTCGCCGGTGTACATCCGGAGCGCAGCCCAATCCTCCGCCAGCACCGGCTGCCGGGCGAATGCCTGGCGAGCGGCGGCGCCAGCTACCCACACCGCGGCCACGTGGGCGAGCGGATCCGGCGTCGGAGTGAGCCCCGACGGTCCGGTTCGGGTTGGCACCAGCAGCCGCTCCTCGATGGCAGCGGCGATGGAACGGGATTTCGCTGTCAGACCCGGCTCTCCTCGTACATCGATGCCACCAGCGATCGCGAGTGGCGATACTTGCCACTGTGCTCGAAAGGAATGGCTTCGACGATGCTGAACTGGAACTCGACCCCGGCACCGAGCAGCGGCGATACCGCCCGCGCGATCCGCTCTTGCAGCTCCGGCGTCACCGGCCGTGAGGGAACGACCTGCATCACGATACGGTCGGGACGGTCCTGCAGCAGCTGGTACTGCCGGATCCAGACGTCACCCTCCGGCAGGAGTCTTTCGAGAATGCGGTAGGGGTGCAGGCGGCGCCCGTCCGGCAGCAAGAAGTAGTCGTTCATGCGCCCCTGGATCGCGCGGATGGTCGAGAACGGCTGCCCACACACGCACTGGTCGGAGCCGCGGGTCACCAGGTCCGCCAGCCGATAACGGATGAGGGGCATGGCATAGGCGTGGAGGTTGGTGACGACCACCTCGCCTTCCTCGCCGGCCGCGGCCGGCCGCCCGTCGCGCAGCACTTCGAAAATCACGCCGTCGTCGCAGGTGTGGAGCTCGTGGGACACTCCGCACTCCCAACCCATGAGGGGAAACTCGTGGCTGGCGTAGGTCTGCACCGGCTCGACCCCGAACGCCTGGGTGAGACGCCGGCGCATGAGCGGCGTAAGGACTTCACCGCCGACGGAGAGGATGCGAGGCCGGATGTCCTGCCGCCCCTGGGCGAGCAGGTAGTCGGCCGTCAGGCATAAGATACTCGGCAACGCCAAGAGGAGGTGAGGCCGGAACGTCTCGAGCCGGCGCACCACCTCTTCCGGCGGGTGCACGACGCCGTCGATGCGGAGCGTCGGATGAATGCCGGCCCCCCGCATCAAGCGGCCCACCAGCTTGGTGCCTTTCGGATCGTGACCCCGCCCCCGTCCCACCGCCATGATCCGCTCGGAGAGCCGGAGCCCGAATGATCGCAGGCACCGCTGCCGGAAGAGCACGTTGAAGGACTGCTCCAGCCAGGTCCGCCGAATCATGAACGGCTCGCCGGTGGAGCCGCTGGTGCAGACCGTCAGCAGCCTGCTCTGGTCCACCGTGCGGTCGAGCAGCTCGTGGGCCGGCCGCTCGCGCATTGCCTGCTTCGAGCTGATGGGAATGAGATCGAGGTCGGCGGTTCCGCGAATGTGCCGGGGATGCAGCCGGTTCCGGTCGAACAGCTTCCGGTAGTAGGGAACGTTCTCGTAGGCGTGCAGCACCAGGCGCCGGAGATGGGCGTCCTGAAATGCCTGCACTTCCGCCCGACTCGCTCGGGGATGGCGCCGAACAGCCAAGGCGGTCCGGACGAACTGGGGGCCGCTCATCCGGCCACCTCCGCCAGGACCTGCTGTTCCACCGCTGCCGAAGGGCCCAGGCCGAGCAGGGCGCGCGCCCGCGCCGGCGTCGCCATCCGCCGCCCGAACGTGTCTGCCAGCAGCGCGATCCGGTCCACCAGCCCGAGGTTGGTGGCCAGCTGGGCGCGGTCGAAGTCGTAGTAGATGTTGTCCTCCAGACCGACCCGGCAGTGCCCTCCCATGGCAATGGCCAGCGTGTTCATCGGAAGCTGGAAGAGCCCGATACCCGCCGCCGACCAGACCGACTCGGACGGCAGATCTTCCACCATGTTCGAGAGATGCCGCGCGGTGGCCGGCACCGAGTAACGCGAGCCGAGCAGCAGGTTGAAGTAATACGGCGGCTCTCCCAGCAGACCCTTCGCGATGAGCATGTTGGCTGCGTTGATCATCCCGAAGTCGAAGCACTCGAGCTCGGGCTTGATGCCCCGCGCTACCATCTTCTCGCCCAGGGCGATCACCATCTCGGGGGCGTTGTGGCTGGTGCCGGTGGGGAAATCCAGGGTGGTGAGTGTCAGGCTCGCCAGGTCCGGGCGGGCGGCGCCGGTCAGCTCGAGCACCTCGCTCCTGCGCTCGAACTCCGGGAAGTCTCTGCCGCTGCAGCTGACGCAAACGATCGCGTCGGGGAAGTGGCCGCGGATGCCGAGGATCATCGTCTCGTAGAGCTCGGCACGATAGGTCGGCTTTCCTTTTTCGTCCCTGGCGTGCAGGTGCACGATGGCGACGCCGCGCTCGAGTGCGCCGCAGGCTTCCTCGACCACCTCCGCGGGCGCGATCGGGACGTGCGGCGTCATCTGCTTGGTCGGGATCATTCCGGTGGGGCAGAAGTTGACGATCAGCTCCGGATAGGGCGTCAGCGGGTGCGGCAGGGGATTCGACCGCGCCAGGGCACGTTTCATCAGGCCTCCGACATGGTAGCGGGCATGGATTGAAAGCGGCGTCGCACCTCATCGAGCTGCCGTGCATCCCGCAGGCCCCGCACTCCTTTGCGCAGGGTACTGGCCCATTGGGCCAGGAATGGCTTCGGATCGCCGGGAGACCAGACCGCATCCACCCAGGGCCCGCGGTAGCTGCGGAAGAAGTCGCCCCAACTCCAGTCGGGACCCCGCGCCTGTACCGCGGTATACAGCAGGTCGGCGTGGAGATGAAGCCAGACTCCCCGCCAGCCGTTAGGCTGGGCGCTGACGGCTTCACCCAGGGCGTGTTCGCGCCAGGCGAGCAGCGGATAGTTCACGCCGCAGCGGGTGGGAAGCCCGTGAGTCAGGAAGCAACGGCCGTTGATTTCCATGAGGCGATAGCGGCCATCACGGGGATCCAGCTTGTACTCGGCGCTGGCCATGCCCTGCCAGCCGATGCGCTGGAGGAGGGCGATCGTCGGCTCGCGAAGCTCCGGCACGTCGGCCACTTCGGCCGCGCGCGCCACGCCATAGAACGGGGGTGCCTTGCGCAGCTTCCTGAAGGAGAACTCGGCGACCGGCTGACTGTGCCGGTCCATGTACACGGTGTAGTTGAAGAAACGGCTGTCCGAACCGGGGACCAGGTCGAACACCTCGGCCTGGATTCCAGTCAGTTCCATCTGGGTAACAGCCGCCATCAGCTCCGCCCGATTGCGCGCGACGATCAGCTTCTTGCCGAACGTCGCCCAGAAGAGCGCACTCTGCAGCGGCTTCACCACAACAGGATAGAGGATGTCCTCGCGCCTGGCGGTCCTCTGCGACGCCGGTCCGTACGATCGGGGGACATCCACTCCGACTTCCCGGGCAAGGCGATAGGTCTCCGCCTTGTCCACTACCCGGCGGACGATCTCCTGGTCCGGCACGGTGACTCGATACCAGCGCGACAGCAGCTCACGATGGTCAGCCAGTGCGGTCAGAGCGTAGTCGTTGGCGGGAATGATCGCCCACCCGCGCCACCGCTGAGCTTGCCGCTGGAGGAGCTCGATCAGGCCGTCGGGGCGCTCCTGCAGATCCAGGACCCGGTGAGCCTCATGGGCATAGCGCGAGTGCTGGGCGATGTCATGCGATTTGGTCAGGATCACGGCCGTGCGCACACCCGCGCGGGCGAGACCTCGCAGCGCGCTCACCCCGTTGGCGTAGCCACCGATGACGATCGCTCCGGGAGCTGTCATCGGAGCGGCTCCACCACTCGGAACTTGGCGCGCGGACCGGTCGGAAGCCGGTCGACAAACTCCACATCGGCGTCGAGAAACGGGGCCACATCGAACCGGAGCGCGGTCCGCATTTGAGCGGCGATGGCCTCGCGGTTGGCGGCGCCCTCGAGAATGGCCCGCACCCTGACTCGGGCGGGATCCAGCTGGCTCACCTGATAGCGCAGGAGGCCGCTGACTCGTTCCAGGGCGCAGGTGAGCGCATAAGGGGAGATTCGCTGGCCGCCACGAAGAACCAGGACATCGGCCGCCCGCCCGGTGACAACTCCAAGGAGCGGCGAGGAACGTCCGCAGGGACAGGTCCCCGACAGCAGAGCGCCGCGATCGCCGGTGAGATAGCGGAAGAGCGGCATGGCCCGGTTGACCAGCAGGGTGGCCACGAGGTTCCCTTCCTCCCCCGCCGGCAGCGCCCGCCCCGAGTCGTCCAACACCTCCAGCCGCACCACGTCGTTGTTCAGATGCATCCCGCCCTGAGGGCACTCCCAGGCGATCTCCTTCGTCTCGGACGTGCCGTAGATGTCGTAGATGGGAGCCTCGAAGGCGCCTGCCAACAGCGCCCGCGCCGAGCCATCGAGCAGCTCTCCGCTGGTGAACACCGCCTTGACGGGCAGACGGTCGCCTCGCGCCTGAAGTGCCCGGGCCGCCTCGTGCAGCGCCGAGGGAAGACCGTAGATCGCGCTCGGCTGGAAAGCCACCAGGGCCGCGGCCACCGCCGACGCCGGCTGCAGCACGCTTATCCGGCCGCAGCCGATGGCCTGCTCCAATCTGGACGCGGTCGTTTCGGGAGGCACCGCATCGAGTATGACCACGCGATCCGTCGGCCCGACACCGCACGCCCGGCGCGCCCGGAGCTTGACCGCGTACTTGAGCGTGGCCCAGGCTCGGGGGTCGTAGTAAACCCGGAACGGCTCACCGGTGGACCCCGACGAGGCTGAGGAACGCCACTTGGGGTGAACCCGGCCCCCGGCCAGAGCCTTGGAACCGGCCTGCCGCAGCTCGAGCTTCGAGACCGGTGGCAGTGCCGCGAGCGCGCGATACGGATCGACCTGCAGGATCGGATCCGCCCACTCGATCCCTGCGGCCTGCAGCCGGCCCCGATAGAAGGCGTTGTTGCGAGCAGAGTAGAACAGCAGCCGGCCCAGGCGCCGGCGTGCCAGAGCGTCCAACGAATCGGCGTCCAGTTCGAGAGCAGCAAAGGTGGGGGCCGCATCGACGGCCAGCCAGAACGGAACGCCGGTCACGAGATGCCCGCAGTAGGCTGGGCGACCAGCGACCTGGCGGGGAGGCGGTGGTGCATGCCTTCGTAGATGGACAGGTAGCGGCGAGTGACTTGCGCCCACTCCAGCGTCGCTTCCGCCTTCGCCCGGTTCCGGATGCTCATTTCGGTGCGAAGCACCGGATCGTCTGCCAGGTAGCGGATCGCTCCCGCCAGCGCATGGATGTCTCCCGGCGGAACCAGGAGACCATTGCTGCCGTGCTCCACCAGATCGGGGATCCCGCCGGTGGCGCTGCCTACTATCGGAAGCCCCGAGGCGAGTGCCTCGGCAAACACATTGCCGAAGGCCTCGGCCGATGATGGGAGGGTGAACAGGTCCGCTTCCCGATAGCGTTCGGCCACCTGGGCTCGGGAGAGCGGCCCCAGAAATCGGACGTCCTGCGCCACACCCAGTTGGGTTGCCAGGTCGCGCAGCACCTGCTCGTCGGCCCCACCACCCGCGATCTCCAGCTCGAAACGTCCCCGTTCCAGAAGCGCGAGGCCACGGATCAAGTCTCCCAGGCCCTTGCGCTCGATCAGCCGGGCCACCGCCAGGCAACGGATTTTCTTGGATGGACGCCGAGTGTCCGGGTCAGCGGGATGGAACAGCGTCAGGTCTACCCCGTTGGGCACTACTCCATAGCGCAAGTCCGGCCAGGTGCGCAGCGCCAGCTGCCCCAGGCTCTCACACACCGCGACCACACGATCTGCCCGGCGCCAGATCCAGCGGGTCAGCGGGGCCAGCAGCCGGTGGGCACGCTGCAGAGACGAATTGTGCGGGTCGTAGCCCGGCACATCGGATCCACGGAGTGACACCACCACTGGTGTGCCGCGTAGCCCGAGGAAAGGAAGCAAAGCGCCGGTCGGAAGAGAGAAGAAGACGTGCACGGCATCGTACTTATAGGTACGAAGGAGCCGCCGGATCATGGGCAACGCGCCCACCAGATAGCTGGCGGCGTCCCCCATTCCTGCCT
>DASYVW010000254.1:0-2971 GCA_035936675.1 Gemmatimonadales bacterium | reverse complement strand
CCGATCGCCCGAGACGATTGAGCTTTCAGTTGTCCGTCAAGACCGACCTCAGTCCGGTGTGGTTCTCCGACCATCTCGGCATCAAGGACGCTTCGGACACCGTTGCCTGGGAACCCAGGAAGAGTGTCTTCGTCGCCAGGGACACCCGCCACCGATGGTTCGCCGTGTGGGGAGCGATCCCTTCCGCAGGCGCAGAGCCGATTGTAAATCCCGAGCCGGTTGCCACCCGTGGAATGGGAGTCACCGCCGCCTCCCGCCACAGCTTGTCAGTGGACCCACACGGCACTGCCACCCTGACCTTCGTTTTCGCGGGTTCAGCAACGGCGAGGAAGGCCGCTGAGAATGCCTACACCTATCTGGCCCGGCATCACACCAGTCTCCTGCCGAGGAAGGTGGCCCACTATACGGCGCTCCTCGACAAGGCCAGAATCACAATTCCCGACCATCGGCTGCAGGAGGTGTACAACTGGGTGAAGGTCGACGCCGAGTGGCTGGTGAGAGACGTTCCCGGTATCGGCCGCGGCCTCAGCGGCGGCTACATGGAGTATCCCTGGTGGTTCGGGACCGAGACCTATTCCCTCCAGGCGCTCCTGGCGGCGGGAAACGCCGATCTGGCCAAGCAGACCCTCCGTTTGCTGAAGACCCAGTCAGCCAAGGCCAATGGAAACGGCCGGATCGTACACGAGGTGACCACCAACGGCGCCGTGTCCAATCCGGGAAACACTCAGGAGACCGCCCAGTTCATCCTCACCGTAGGCAAGGTCTTCCAGTGGACCGGAGATCTGAACTTTGCCCGAGAGATGTACCCGGCGATGAAGCAGGGTCTCCACTGGC
The DNA here is from genome assembly GCA_035936675.1 of Gemmatimonadales bacterium. Lineage (GTDB taxonomy): Bacteria > Gemmatimonadota > Gemmatimonadetes > Gemmatimonadales > GWC2-71-9 > CAVVWJ01. Next base: position 2,137 of record DASYVW010000254.1, on the reverse strand, counting down.
TCCTGACCGACATGGACCGAGACCACAATCTGTTCCCCGAGGGATACGGGATCACCGAGATCCTGGGTTTGAATGCGGAGCTGATCGATGTCGCCGTCTACACCCAGCAAGCGTTGGTGGAAACGGCCAAGCTGGCCTGGATTCTGGGTGAGCCGAAGACAGCCAAACGCTATCAACGTTTGGCAGAGCAACTGGCGGTGAGAATCGAGGATCGCTTCTGGGTCCCGGAAGAAGGCTCGTACGCCGATTTCTACGGGACCAGAGCCCAGGCGATCAGTGCGGCAGAAGGCGCGGTCAAACAGATCGGTCTAAAGGGAGCCGCCCAGCTCACCCAGCGCGACCGGGAGCTGATTCGATATTACGAGGGGCTCAAGGCGAGGTTCTCCGCGATGCCGGACAGCAGCAGAGGCTGGATCACCAATAAGAACTGGGTCATCGCCACGCCGATGGAGATGGGCATCGCCCCACGGGAGAGAGCGTTGCCGCTTCTGGACCAGATACGGAAGGACGACGTGGGCGAGTACGGGCCCTACCTGTCGGCCGTGGACAAACAGGCGATGATGACGATCTCCACCGGAGTGCAGGCGTTGTCGGAAGCCAACTACGGACGCACCGACCAGGCGCTGTGGTATGTCGACAAGATCGTGCAGACATTCAATCGGAAGTTACCCGGATCGATTTCCGAGATGATGCCGGACTATGGCTGCTTCGCCATTGCGTGGAGCAGTTACGGTATTGTGGTTCCGTTGGTCCAGCATGTCTTCGGCATTCAGCCGGATGCGATGACCAAGACCATTATCTTCGACCCTCATCCGCCGAAAGGTTGGAAGGACATGAGCATCGAAGATCTTCCAGTTGGAACCAACCTGATTTCCTTTTCCCGTGCCGAGACCGGACAGGGGATTCGATACGAGATCGAAGCCAAGCAGAGCGGATGGAGCTTCGTCCTGAAGGGGAATCCCCTGCCCGGCGCCAAGTACTATGTGAATGGCAGCCCGGTTTCTTTCACCTCCTCCGGCCTCCGCATGAGCGGAAAGAGGAACCAGGTATTGGTGGTCCCACAATGACCACCGCCGAGCTTCCGAGCCGTACCTATCCATTTCTGCTGGGCGGCGAGCTCAGGAGCGGCGCTGACTCGGTGCCGATCCGAAGCCCGTATTCCGGGGACCTGATCGGACGAGCCGAGCTGGCCGGCCCGAACGACGTCGCGGCCGCCCTCGATGCCGCCGTTGCCGCCGCGCCCGCGGCTGCCGCCCTGCCCTCTCACGCCCGGGCCGCCGTGCTCGACCGGATCGGCGCCGGCGTGGCGGAGCGCCGCGAGTCGCTCGCCCGACTCCTCGCGGCCGAGGCAGGGAAGCCGCTTGCGCTCGCCCAGACGGAGATCGATCGCGCCGTCTTCGTCTTCCGCCAGGGAGCCGAAGAAGCCGTGCGCATGGGCGGCGAGGTGATCCCCATGGACCTCCAGCCGCACGGCGAGCGGCGCTGGGGCATCACCCGCCGGTTCCCCCTCTCCCCCATCTCCGCCATCATCCCGTTCAACTTCCCCGTGCTCCTGGCCGCCCATAAGCTGGCGCCCGCGATCGCCTGCGGCGCCACCATGGTGCTCAAGGCGCCGCCGCAGGACCCGCTCGCCACGCTCCTGCTGGGCGAGATCATCCGGGAGAGCGGCTATCCCCCGGGTGCGCTCTCCATCCTCCTCTGCACCAACGACGTCGCGGCGCCGCTGATCGACGACCCCCGGGTCCGGATGATCACCTTCACCGGCTCGGCCCGGGCCGGGTGGGCCATTCGCCGCCGCGCACCCACCAAGCGGGTGACGCTCGAGCTGGGCGGCAACGCTGCCGTGATGATCGAGCCGGACGCCGACCTGGACCACGCGGTGCGGCGCTGCGTGGCAGGCGGGTACCTCTACGCCGGTCAGTCGTGCATCTCCACCCAGCGGATCCTGGTGCACGAGTCGCTGTACCCTCGTTTCACCCAGCGGTTCGTGGCCGCGGTGACGGCGCTCCGCACCGGCGACCCCCTGGCGGAGACGACCGACGTCGGCCCGATGATCGATCAGGCCAGCGCCGAGCGGGCTGCAGGGTGGATCGTAGAAGCGGTCGCGGCTGGGGCGCGGGTGGCGGCCGGCGGCCAA
>DASYVW010000253.1:0-3801 GCA_035936675.1 Gemmatimonadales bacterium | reverse complement strand
CCGGAAACCTCGGCGGCGCTCGGCTTCGGGTTCCTCTGCGGGTTCCTCGGGCTGCTGCACATGGAGATCGTGCAGGAACGGCTGGAGCGCGAGTTTAACCTCGACCTGATCACCACGGTCCCCACAGTGGAGTACAAGGTCTACCGAACCGATCGTGAGATGCTGTTGCTGGAGAATCCCAGCAAACTGCCGGACCCGGCCGAGATCGATCGCATCGAAGAGCCATACGTCAAGGCGCGCATCATGGCGCCGGCCGATTACATCGGCGGCATCATGAAGCTGGGCCAGGAACGGCGCGGGGTCTACAATGGGATGCATTACCTCGACACCACGCGAGTCGAGTTCGACTTCGAGTTCCCGCTGGGCGAGATCGTGCTGGATTTCCACGACAAGCTCAAGTCCCTGAGCCGGGGATATGCCTCGCTCGACTATGAAGCCGCCGATTATCGCGAGTCAGATCTGGTCAAGCTCGACATGCTCATCAATGGCGATCCGATCGACGCGTTCAGCGTCATCATCCACCGCGACAAGGCGCAGGAGTATGGCCGCAAGGTGGCGGAGAAGCTGAAGGAGCTGATTCCCCGCCAACTCTACCAGGTGGCCATCCAGGCGGCGGTCGGCAACAAGGTGATTGCCAGGGAGACGATCTCGGCGTTCCGAAAAGACGTGCTGGCCAAGTGCTACGGCGGAGACATCACCCGGAAACGCAAGCTCCTGGAGAAGCAGAAAGAGGGCAAGAAACGGATGAAGCAGATCGGGTCGGTGGAGATCCCGCAGGAGGCATTCCTGGCCGTCCTGCAGGTGGATTGATGAGAAGGGATTCCGCCACCCTGGTCATCCAGACCGCCTTCCTCGGCGACGTCATCCTCACGACCCCGCTGCTGTCGGTGCTCGCCGACCGGCACGGCCCGGTTGACGTGGTGACCACACCGGCCGCCGCAAGCCTGCTGGACCATCATCCGGCGGTGGCCGATGTGGTGCGCTACGACAAGCACGGCGCCGGCCGGGGCTGGAAACCGTTCCGGCGGCTCGGCAAGGACCTGCGTGCCAGGGGTTATGACCGGGTGTACTTGCCGCATCAGTCGCTCCGCTCGGCGCTGCTGGCTCTCTGGTCTGGTGCGAAGGAGCGGATCGGCTTCGCCGACAGCGCCGCTGCCGTCACCTACACCAGCCGGGTTCCCCGTCCCCGGCAGCGTCATGAGGTCGAGCGGCTCCTTGCCCTCGCGGGTGTGAGGCCGGGAGATGTCGCCCCGCCGGTGAGCCTCGGGCTCGCGCCCACCGATCTCGCGGCGGCCGACGCCTGGCTCGTGTCCCACGGCGTGGGGCCCGATTTCGTGGCCATCGCTCCTGGCTCGGTCTGGGCCACCAAGCGCTGGCCTTATTATGCCGAGCTGGCTGCGGGGCTCGACCGGACGGCGGTCATCGTAGGCGGTGCGGAAGACGCCCAGCTGGCCGACGCGATCGTCCAGGCCGCTCGCGGCCGGGCGGTGAGCGCCGCCGGCGCGCTGAGCCTGCGTGGGTCGGCCGCGCTGATTCGGCGCGCCGCAGTACTGGTCACCAACGACTCCGCGCCTCTTCATCTGGCGACGGCGGTGGGAACCCCGGTCGTGGCGGTGTTCGGACCGACGGTGCCGGAGTTCGGCTTTGGGCCGCGCCGCGCTGATGACATCGTGCTGGGGCACGATGAGCTGCCGTGCCGCCCGTGCTCGACACACGGCCCGCCGACCTGTCCACTCGGGCATCACCGCTGTATGCGCGATCTGTCGGCAGGCGACGTGGCGGCGGCACTGGCCAGAATCATTGGTTCGGAGGAGGCGCGTGCGATTCGTTCTCGGGATTGACATCGGAGGCACCAACCTGGTCGTCGGCAGTGTCGCCGAGGACGGGTCTGCGTTACTCGCGCTCGGCAGCGAGCCGACCCACGCCGAAGCCGGCCAGAGCGACGTGCTCGACCGCCTCATCACGTTGGCCAAGAAAACCATCGAGCAGACCAGGCGCGAGGTCCCCGGTGCGGAGATCATCGGCATCGGGGTCGGCGCGCCGGGACCGCTGGATACCAAGAGCGGGATCGTACTGCTGACACCCAATCTCGGCTGGGTGAACCTGCCATTGCGGAAGATCATTCACGAGCGCCTCTCGCTGCCCGCGGCGCTGGACAACGACGCCAACTGCGCCGTGCTGGGCGAATGGTGGATGGGGGCCGCCCGAGGCACCAAGATCGCCATCGGTATCACCATCGGCACCGGGATCGGCGGCGGGCTCATCATCGACGGCAAGCTGTTCCACGGCGCGTCCGACTGCGCGGGCGAAATCGGCCACACCACCATCGATACCGAGGGACGGCGCTGCAAGTGCGGCAACTACGGATGCCTGGAGGCCTATGCCTCCGGACCGAACATCGCGCTCCGAGCCTGTGAGGAGATCCAGGCGGGCGCGGTCAGCCGGCTGGCCTCATACGTCGGTGGCGACTTGCGGAAGATCACGGCGCAGACGGTCTATCAGGCCGCCCACGACGGTGACGACCTGGCGCTCGAGGTCGTAAACGATACGGCCAAGTTCCTTGGCGCCGCCATCGCCAACCTGGTCAACGTCTTCAATCCCGAAGCGGTAGTCATCTGCGGAGGTGTGACCCTGGCCGGCGACCACCTGTTCGTGCCGCTTCGGCGCGAGGTGGCCCGGCGGGCATTCAAACCGGCGGTGAGCGTCTGCCGGATCGTGCCGTGCGAGCTCACGGGTACGGCGGGGGTCTACGGCGCAGCCAAGATATTCCTGGATACAATGGGGCAGGCAGTTCCGTAGCATGCGGATCGGCATCCTCGGTTCTTTGGTCTGGGACCTCATCTATGGCCGCGACCCCCTCGCCCCTCCGGTGGAGGAGTGGGGGGGTATCGCGTACGCTCTTGCCGGACTGGACGCGAGCCTGACGCCGGACTGGGAGATCGTTCCGTTGATCAAAGTGGGCCGCGACCTGAGCGCGGAGGCCCAGGATCTCCTGCGCGGCTTGTCCCGGCTGGCGCCGGGGGCGCGTTGCGCCGAGGTCACCGCGCCCAACAACCGCGTGGTGCTGCACTACCAGTCCACCGAGCGACGGTGCGAACGCATGGCCGGCGGCGTTCCCGGATGGACCTGGCCCGAGCTGGGACCAATGGTACGGGACCTGGACGCGATCTACCTCAACTTCATCTCCGGATTCGAGCTTTGCCTGGGGACCGCGCAGGCTCTCCGGCAAGGGTTTGCCGGACCAATCTACGCCGATCTCCACAGCCTCTTTCTGGGCATGCAGCAGGATGGCATGCGAGTGCTTCAACCACTGCCCAACGCACCGGCCTGGTTCGGCTGTTTCGACATGGTTCAGCTGAACGAAGATGAGATGCAGCAGCTCACACCCGACCCGTTGACGTTGGCCGCCGACGCCCTGGGCGCCGGAGTCTCGCTGCTCACGGTGACGCTGGGTGCTAAGGGGGTCGCCTACGTCGCGGCGCCGGGGTTTGAGAAGCTGGCGGGGAAGCGGGCAAGCGGGGAAGCGGCCTCCCCGCTTGCCGTGCGCACCGCCCTCATCCCCGCTGCCAACGTCGAGACCCTCGACCCGACGGGATGCGGTGACGTCTTCGGAGCCGCGGCCTTTGCCCGGCTGCTCGCCGGGGATTCGATCGAGGCCGCGCTGCGCCATGCCACGGCCCTCGCCGCAAGGAATGCCGGCTTCCGCGGCGCGAGCGGGCTGGCCCGCCATCTCCGCGGCGAGCTGGTGACCCCGTGACCCGGGTCATCGAGGTTCCCGCGCACTTCGACGACCGCAGCTTT
>DASYVW010000252.1:0-3536 GCA_035936675.1 Gemmatimonadales bacterium | reverse complement strand
GCGAAACTATCAACTGGGTCGCCAGCTCATGACTCCCACCCTCACGGCCCGGCTCGCCACAGAATCAGTCCGGCGATTCGATGCCGATGGCAACGAGCTCGACGCCGAAGAGACTCGCGAGGCTCTCGGATTCGCCGGTGTGGAGCACATCTTCGAGCCCGGGTGGCAGGTTGCCCTCGGCGTCTCCGGCCACGACTGGCACGAGCCCGGACGCGACCTCTCCACGTTGGGTGCCACCGCCCGCGTCATGAAGGCGACCCGCTCCCGAGGCAAGGTTTTTGAGGCGGAGCTCCTCTGGACCGGGGTCTACCAGCGAGCCGCCCTGAACGGCGAGTCAGTCCTGACCGTCGGTGGATTGCGTCTGCGGCCGCGTATCCGACTCGGCTGGGGCGATCGGCTACCGCTCCAGGCAACCTTCCCGCTTGGCGGCGACGATGGCTTTCCGGGGCTGCACCTCGGTGAGCGTCGTGGGGATCGGGAGGCGCTCGTCAGCGTGCTGGTCACCTACGCTTTGAAGCGTCCCTTTGTCGGCCGGCTGGAGCTCACCACTGGCCGGTCGGCTCTTGGCGGCCCGCTGGTGGATTCTGAAGGTTGGCTGGCAGGAGCACGGGTGGGAGTCGGCGCCGAGACGCCGGTTGGTCCGGTCCGGTTCGAGTACGGCGTGACGAGCGGCGGTCGAGGAGCGGTGTTCGTCCGGCTGGGGCGTTGGTTTTGAGGGTACCGGTCAGCCGTCTACAGCCTGGGTGGCGTATGTAGCAGTCCTCGCCTCAGGTGGCCCGTATCGTCCGATGGGCCCGTGCTGTCGGTGCCACTCTTCCCGGAGGCAGAAGGGATCCAGCCCCAGGGGGCGATCTACCGCGAGCACGCCGTCGAGATGGTCGATCTCATGCTGGAGTAACTCCGCGCGATCGCCTTCAACCTCGACCTCCTGCCATTCACCTTTGAGATCCTGATAGCGCACCCGAATGCGGTAGGCGCGGGACACCCGAACCAGGAGGTTGGGAAAAGAGAAACAGTCGTCCCACACCTCGAAGTCCTCGTTCCCGATGTCGATGATCTCCGGGTTGATCAGCGGCCAGGGCCGATCCATCTCGATGTAAACCATCCGCACTGGCGCGCCGATCTGTGGAGCTGAGATTCCCCGGCCGCTTCCGAATCGCGACTGCCAGTCCCGTAGCGTCTCCCGCATGTCATCCATGATGACCCGGACTCCAGCTGAGCGAGGCTTGGTGATGAGCTCGCAGCGGGTTCGCAAAACAGGGTCACCCAACAGCCGGATGCGGTGTATGGTCATCGAACGCAATATGTGAAATCCTCACGGAGCGGGCCAGCCTGCCATAGAGTAAAAGCGCCAACTACTACGTTTTACTGGGCTGTGGCCGCTGAAAGCCGGATAAGAGGTGCCGCTAAGTGGTTGAGTACAAAGCAGTAAGAAGTTCACGCCAACTTTCGGCGTAAATTGACAATCCCGACTAAAACACTTATGATTGCCACTATGGAGACTGCAACGCCTTCGGTCGGAGTGTCGCCTGCCAACGTAATGCCCCGCAGGGGGTTGCGCGGTGCCATTCTGGTTGAGCTCAAGCGGGCTCGCGGGAGCACCGCAAAGGACTTGGCGTCCAAACTGAACGTGTCCCTCAATGCGGTGCGCCATCACCTGAAGGAATTGGAGACGCAGGCGCTGATTGAGTACGAGCGCCGCCATCAGGGCGTGGGAGCGCCGGCGTTCGTCTATCGCCTTTCACCAACGGCTGAAGCGCTGTTCCCCCGGCGCTACGAAGCAACACTGAACCAGCTGCTCGATCATGTGGTCGAGCGAGAGGGCCGCGCCGGGGCCGTGTCGGTGCTCGAGGCGCGCTATGCCTCGCTCACTCGGCGGCTCCAGGGCGAGCTTGCGGGAGTGGCCCCCACCGAGCGGTTAACCGCCGTGGCCCGGCTGCTCACAGAAGAGGGGTACATGGCGGAGGCGAGCGCAACGACGAGTAGCGGAATCCTCGTCGAGCACAACTGCGCCATTCAGGCGGTTGCCGAGCGCTTTCCGGAGATCTGTGCCGCCGAGGCCAGGTTCCTCGCCGCTGTCCTCGGCGCGGAAGTCGACCGCCAGGAGCACATCTTGAGCGGCTGCAGCGCCTGCGAGTACCGGGTGCGGTTCACTCCACCCTCACCCGCAGCAGAGGCCGCGCCTATATCAACGGAGAACGTATGAGCTCGTCGGTCGAAACGCTGGTCAATAAGGAGTACAAGTACGGCTTCATCACTGACATCGAAGCCGACACCGCTCCGAAGGGCCTGAACGAAGACATCATCCGCTTTATCTCCGCCAAGAAGGGCGAGCCGGAGTGGTTGCTGGAATGGCGGCTCAAGGCGTATCGCGGCTGGACCAAGATGGCCGAGCCGCACAATTGGCCCAACATCAAGTACAACCCGGTCGACTACCAGGACCTGCGCTATTTCTCCGCCCCGAAGACCACCAAACCCCTCGGGAGCCTGGACGAAGTAGACCCCAAGTTGCTGGAGACCTATCAGAAGCTCGGCATTCCGCTCACCGAGCAGAAGCTACTCGCCGGCGTGGCGGTGGACGCCATTTTCGACAGTGTTTCCGTGGGCACTACCTACAAGGCCAAGCTGGCCGAGTCGGGCGTCATCTTCTGCTCCTTCGGCGAGGCGGTTCGAGAGCATCCCGAGCTGGTGCGGAAGTACCTGGGCTCGGTGGTGCCTGCCAGCGACAACTTCTTTGCCGCGCTCAATGCCGCCGTGTTCAGCGACGGCTCATTCGTGTTCGTCCCCAAGGGCGTGAAGTGCCCAATGGAGCTCTCGACCTATTTCCGGATCAACGCGGCCGAGACCGGGCAGTTCGAGCGGACCCTGATCGTCGCCGAGGAAGGCGCGTCGGTCAGCTACCTCGAGGGATGCACCGCGCCGAAGCGGGACGAGAACCAGCTTCACGCCGCCGTGGTCGAGCTGGTGGCGCTGGACAGCGCCACCATCAAGTACTCGACGGTGCAGAACTGGTACGCCGGCGATGCAGAGGGTCGGGGCGGGATCTACAACTTCGTCACCAAGCGGGGCAAGTGCGGCGCCAACTCGAAAATCTCCTGGACCCAGGTGGAGACCGGCTCGGCGATCACCTGGAAGTACCCCAGTGTCATCCTCCAGGGCGACAACTCCGTGGGCGAGTTCTACTCGGTTGCGGTGGTCAACGGCAAGCAGCAGGCCGACACCGGTACCAAGATGATTCACATCGGCAAGAATACCCGGAGCACCATTGTATCGAAGGGCATCTCCGCCGGTCAGGGGCAGAACAGCTACCGGGGATTGGTCAAGGTGCTGCCGAAGGCTGCCGGCGCCCGGAACTACACTCAGTGCGACTCGATGCTCATCGGGAATCGCTGTGGTGCGCACACGTTCCCCTACATCGATGTCCAGAACTCGACGGCCTCGGTCGAGCACGAGGCGTCGACCTCAAAGATCGGTGAAGATCAGATTTTCTACCTGAAGCAGCGCGGTCTGAACACCGAGAACGCCATCTCGATGAT
>DASYVW010000251.1:0-11372 GCA_035936675.1 Gemmatimonadales bacterium | reverse complement strand
ACAGCCTGACGCTGGGCATTCTTCCCGGGGCCGATGGTGCCGGCTCTGATGTCGATATCGCGGTTTTCACCGCGATGGGTGACGCCCGGAACACGATCAACGTGCTCACCAGCGATGTGGTCGTGGCCTGTGGAGTGGAAGGCCCTGGCACCGCGTCGGAGGTCTCGCTGGCGCTCACGGCGGGGAAGCCGGTCATCCTCCTTGCGGCTGCGCACGCCGCACGCGTCTTCTTCGAGAGCCTAAAGGCCCCTGGCCGGCTAATCGGTGCCGACGCTCCGATCGATGTCGTGCGGCTGATCGAAGTGGATCTCGCCATTCCTCGCTGGAGCCCATAGCCAGGAGCGACGTATGCTGGTATGTCAGTGGCATCTCGACATCGTATACGGCAAGCAGGCCGACGCGCTGCGGGTGATGCGGGCCTGGGGGACGGAGAAGTTCGCCAGCTCGGAGTTCCGCCGGGCGCGCGGGAGCCGCTTACTCGCGGGGTTCGTCGGGGCCTCGGCGTCGCACATCATCGACGAGTATCTGTTCGAGTCGCTAGCCGACTTCGAGGCGGCGCTCGCGGGGATGGCCGCTCCTCAGTTCCGCGCTCATTCCGATGGGCTGGCCCCCTTCATCGTTCCCGGGTCGCAGCAATGGGTGGTGTACCGGGTGCTCGAGTAATCCTGGCTGGACCGACCTAACGAGCCTCCTCGACGACGTAGGCCTCCATCGCGAAGTACTCGGCTAATCCCAGCCGGTCGAGCTCTGCGGCGGTCCCCTGGTTCCGCGCCTCGACTCGCTGCCAGAACTCACGCTCGTCGGGGCCGGGAAAGGGAGCGGTGTCCTTCTGGGACTGGTGCTTGAAGATTGCCTGGATCTTGAGCCGCAGTTCCTCCTGCGACAGGGGGACCAGCCAGGTGGCCTCGGTGACCGGCCATTCCTGCCAGGCGCCGCGATAGAGCCATACCTCCGGCCGGCTCCCGCCGGCGGCCACGTATTCCTCCAGCGCGCGATCGATCGCTTCCTTGCAGACCCGATGCGTCCCGTGAGGGTCCGAGAGGTCTCCGGCCACGAATACGAGATCGGGGCGCAGCTCCTCCAGCAGGCTCCGCACGATCGCCACGTCGGGTGGCCCGATCGGGTCTTTCCTCACCTTCCCCGTCTGGTAGAACGGCAGATTCAGGAACCGTGCGGCCCGGTCGTCGAGGCCGAGTGTGCGGATGCCGGCTATCGCCTCCGACTCGCGGATGATTCGCTTGGTGTCCTGAACCTCCTGGGTGTCTACGTCGCCGGCGCGCTTGTGCGAGAGGAACTCGTTAATCCTCTGACCCAGCTCCGCGGCCGCGGCTGCGGGGATGTGTCGCTCTCCGGCCAGCCGCCGGATGAAGTCGATGTGGCGGCGGACATCATGATCGAACACGGCCAGGTTGCCGCTGGTCATGTACGCCACGGCGATGTGGTTGTCATTGATGGTCAGCTTGTGAAGAATGCCTCCCATCGAAATGACGTCGTCATCGGGGTGCGGCGAAAAACAGATGATGCGCTTGCCCCGGGGCAACTTGGATCGACCCCGGATCTTCGCCCCGAGGGCGTTGAAGACCTCACCATTGAGCGCGCCGGGAGAGCCATAACGGGCCACGAGCGATGACAGGTGGTGCTCGGCGTAGTCTCCCTGAGTCAGCTTCAGGATGGCCTTACCGGTCTGATGGGAGAGCCAGACAACGGCCCGCACTACGAGGTTCTGGCTCCACTCCACCGGACCGAGAAGCCAGGGCGTCGCCTGCCGGGTCAGGGCCGCCGCCGCCGGGCGGTCGAGGTAGAAGGTCGTGTTCGCGTGACGCTGGAGGAACGTGGCCGCCACCTCGTGGTCTACCTCCCCTTCGACCGCCCGCCGCACAATCTCCCCCTTGTGCTCGCCCGTGGCGAGGATCAGGATCTCCCGCGCCTCGAAAATCGTCTCGACCCCCATCGTGATCGCTTCGCGGGGTACGTTCTCTTCGCCGAAGAAATCAGCGGCAGTGTCCTGTCGGGTGACGAGGTCGAGGGTGACGACTCGCGTCCGGCTCTCGGCTCCCGAGCCGGGTTCGTTGAACCCGATGTGACCGGTCCGTCCGATGCCGAGGATTTGAAGGTCGATACCGCCGGCCGCGCGAATGGCCGCTTCATACCGGCGGCACTCGGCATCGACCTGATCGCGCGGGACATCACCCCGGGGGACGTGGACGTTCGCCGCCACGATGTCCAGGTGGGAGAAGAGATTCTCCCACATGAATCGATGGTACGAGTGGATGCTGCCCGGGTCCATCGGGTAGTACTCGTCCAGATTGAAGGTGACCACCTGGGCAAAGCTCAACCCCTCTTCGCAGTGCATCCGGATGAGCTCGCGGTACACACCGATCGGCGTCGAACCGGTGGCAAGGCCCAGGACGACGCGGTCTTTTGCCCGGATCAGGTCGGCGATGCGCCGAGCCACCAGGCGGCCCATCTCCTCATGGTCGCTTACGATGACCGTTCGGATCCGCTCTAAGCCGGCGCGTCGGTCAGGATGGGGTGAGCTGGATGTCATCGGCACACTGGAAGAAATGGGGGACGTCGAGAAGCCGCCAAGTATGCAATCCATGGGCCATGTCTCGCCGACGCCTCGAGTTTGCAGGGCCGGGGGCAGCCGGGGCGGCCGGCTGGTCGCAGCTTCCCCTGATCCGTGGATCAGCGGCACGGAGGCCCGTCATGGAGCCCCCGAGGGCCTTGGGGTGCGGCGACTCAAATCGCCGCTTTCCATCTCATTCGGCAGCCGAATCGGATCGTAACAGCCGGCGCGGCCGAGCGGGGCGTTCCCGAAGCGGGAGAACACACGTAGAATGGAGCGGGATCGGAAGTGTCAGCGACTCGACGCCAGGCGGATGACGCCAGACCAAAAGACCAGTGAGGGCTAGTGGAACCAGAACCGTCCCATCGTACCGCAGAGGACGCTTCGCCACGGGAGCTGTGGAGGGCGAGCTGGAAGCTCCTCCTGATGCTCGGCATCCTCGCGCTGCTCGTCGTCCCGCTGATTCGCGAGCTCCCGCTGGGGCAAAGTACCCAGACCGGGTTACTGGCCTGGGTGCTCGTGGGCCTCGCGCTCTACTGGCTCTACGCCGGGATGGGCTACCGTCCGTTGTTGCTGCTCCAGCTCATGCTCTTCTCCGGCGCCGCCGCTCTGCTGAGCGCTAAGCTGCTGCTTGTCGCGGTGGACGTCCACCGCCTGACCGTGCTCCGCTACGCCGCGCGAGGTTTGATCCTGGTGGGCGCCGGCTGCGCCATGGCCAATCTCATTGCCATGCTGCTGCTCCTCTGGCGGAAGTCCCGTCCCGGTACCCCGGCGCACGGCGGGCACACCTGATCGGGGCGGGGCATGGATGATGCACCCATCCAGGTCCGTCACGGTGAGGTGGTCATCTCGACCGACCGCACGCGTATCGACCCCGATGCCGCACTGGCCCTCCTTCGAGCGACTCCCTGGGGCACCGGGATGAGCCGCGAGACTCTGACCCGTGCTATCGCCAACTCGATCTGCTTCGGCGTGTACCAGGGCCCCGAGCTGATCGGGTTGGGGCGGGCGGTCACCGATCTTGCCACCTACGCCTACTGGACCGACGTGGTGATCGCCCCGACGCATCGCGGCCGGGGACTGGGTCGCCGGCTCTCGGAGTGCATGCTGGCTCACCCGGCGTTGCAGGGTCTGCGGCGGGTGGCGCTCCTGACGCGAGATGCTGCCGATCTGTACACCCAAATCGGATTCTCGGAGGGTCCCGGTCCCCTCATCTACATGGAGCGCAAACCGCCAGGAAACGCCGCATGACGGCTCGATGGCTCGCGGCATCACTTCATCTCCTTGCGCTCGGCATCGGATTGGGAGCGGTGTGGGCTCGCGGCCGAGCACTGCGATCGTCGCTCGACGCCGGGACTCTCCGGCAGGTCTTCTTCGCGGATACGATGTGGGGAATCGCAGCCGTGCTCTGGATCAGCACGGGGCTCTGGCGACTGCTTGCCGGACTGGAGAAGGGAACCGGCTATTATCTGCAGAACCATCTCTTCCTGACCAAGATGGCCTTACTAGTGCTGGTTCTGCTTCTCGAGATCCGACCAATGATCACGCTGATCAGGTGGCGTAAGGCGGTGTCACGGGGAGAGTCGCCGGATACCAGGGCGGCGCCGCTGTTGGCTCGCATCAGCTTCGTGCAGGCCTGGTTGATCGTGTTGATGGTGTTTGCCGCCACAGCAATGGCCAGGGGGCTGGGCATGTAGACCGGCCCGAATGTACCTTGGTAGGCAGATTGTGTAGTACGCTGTTGTAGGATGACTTACGACATCGATGCTCAGGTTTGGTGTGAAGTCACATTCTGGGTGTGCGCGGCCGATACCGGCCTACACCGTGCGGGATGTGGGTGGTCCGGGATGAGGCCTTAGAGGGGCTGCGCCAATAGCGGGATGTTGTTGGGCGAGGGGCACCTGTAGCATCTTTCGTCAGCGGTTCAAGGTGGTCGCGCGGTCGAGGTCGACACTCTCAGGTCGTGGAGCATCGATGGCGGAACCGAGCCTGATCGAGCAAGTCGGCATTCTCGACTCGACCCTGACGGCAATCGAAGGCCGGCTGGCACGGGGGCAGGCGCCGGTCGAGGGCTTGGAGGATTTCAAGAGCGCACTCGACGACATGCGGCTGCGGCTCTGGGGGCTTCTCAGTGCGGCTGGTGGTGATGATTACAAGGGATTTCAGGAGCGATTCCGGATCCGGCGTGCCATCGAGATGTGTCGAGGGCTGAGTGGAGACCTCCGCGCCGGCGGTGTGAGCGGGCGGCACGCGGAGCTGTCCGGCTTGCACGATGCTGCCGCCGAGTTGGGCAAGAGCATCGATCAGGCCCGCCAGCACGCGTTCTAAACGGAGCGGGTTTCTGTCGAATTCTCATCTGGAGGCGTGATGTCGAAGCGTGAAGACGCCCGTATAGCAGCCTTGGCCAAGAAGAATGCGGAGAAGGTCGTGCCGCCCAAGCGTGACAAAGCGGCGCAGTTCGACTCTACGCTCCGGCAGCGCTCCGAGGAGGAGGAGCCGGAGACGCGGCGCCTGTTCAAGGAAATGAAGCGCCGGGAGTTCTGAGCACGGTATGGCGCCATCACGGCCGAGACGGCCGGTTACCGCGGTTGCCGTTTCCTTCCTTCTTTTTGTCGGGGCTCTTCTTCTCATCGGTGTTGCCGTCCGGCACCTCCTGCCCCTCGCCCGTAAGGCGCTGCCGGGCCAGGGTCAGACGACGGTCACCCAGGGTGTGGTGGTCGAGAAGATGCGTGCCGTTGCCAAGCTCGTCACCAGCGAAACGACCGTCCGCGATGTCGTCGTGTACCAGAACCGGCGTCTCGGATCGACCAAGCGCTCGCTCGTGGTCGTGACCGGAACGATCCTGGCCGGGATCGACCTCGATGCGGGCACCCAGGTGGACATCGACCACCGGGCCCGCCAGGTGCATATCGTCCTCCCACCCGCGAAGGTGATCAGCGTCGAGGTGACGCAGCTTCGGACGTATGACGAGCGTAGCGGATTGTGGAATCTTTTCCGTCCGGAGGACCGTGACACAATCTTCCAGCTCGCCCGGGATCAATTGGTCGACGCGGCTGGAGAGTTGGGCGTGACGGCGCACGCCCAGGAAAGTGCTCGTCGTCTGCTGGGCGCACTGATAAATCCGGACGGCTACACTGTAGATGTCGCGTTTTCAGAACATCCGGGGGGCGCCGGCAGCAAAGGGGAGTGATACTGGTGCGGCGGTAAATCCACAGGCCTTATGAAACAGCTCACGCTGAAATATCGGGGAAAGCAGATCACCGCCGCACCGGGAAACGAGCCTCCGATGTGGTACGTCACCATAGGCGGCACGGCGCTGACCAAGTTCCCGGCCCGGCCGGACGACACGGAGGCATCGGTTCGAGGACGCCTGCTCGCCTGGCTGGAGGCCAACCCCGATATGCTCGACCGGGATCAGATCGTACTCGGAGGCGGCTGACTGCGATTAGATTTCTTCCCGTCCATTCCAGCGAGTTCTCCGTGAGTAGCCATAAAGTCGAGCAGCGCCGCATCAGTCACCGAGGCCGTGAGTTTCACTTCGTCTCCTATGAGGCCCAGGTGGCCAACGAACGCCGTGGCCAGCCGGCGATCCCGGCCATGTGGTACCTGATGAACGAAGGGAAGCGTCGGCCGGTCCTGCCGCACGTCCCGGGTCAGGAGCCGATCGAGCTCGACGGCGCGCTCTTGCGCTGGGTGGACGAGCAGGTCTTTGGGGGCACGCTTCCGGCCAGGCCGGCGCGGCGGAGATGAGGCCCGCTTCGGATCCGGCCTGATGAACTTCGACCCGCTCAACCCGGAGGCAACAACATTCTGGCTCCGCCTCGGGACGGCTATTCTCTGTGGCGGCATTATTGGCCTCGAGCGGCAACTGCGGGGCAAGGCCGCCGGGATCCGCACCAGCATTCTGATCTGCCTTGGCACACAGCTGTTCGTGGGGTTGGGCGCCTCGTTCTCGGGCGAGCGGGTGGACCCTACCCGGGTACTCGCCCAGGTCGTTACCGGCATCGGCTTTCTGGGCGGTGGAGTGATCCTGGCGCGGGAGGGCGCCGTCGTTGGAGTCACCTCTGCCGCGGTCATCTGGGTGCTGGCTGCGCTGGGATCGCTCATCGGCCTGGGGCACCTGGCGGCCGCTATCGTACTCACCCTGGTAACAGTTGGACTGCTCATCGGGGTCGAGCTCCTGGAGTCGGTCTTCCGTCGGCTGCGGCAGGGGGCGACGGAGCGGGAGCTGGAGCGGATCGACCTCGAAGAATGAATCGCAGCACCCTGTCGGCGTGCGCCGCCCTACTCCTGACGATGCTCCTGGCCGCGTGCAGCGACCGGGCCGCGGTCCAGTCCCGCACCCACTCCCCGTCCGCATCACCCGACGATAGCGCCTTCGCCCAGGTACAGACCCGAGGTCACGTGGCCATGGGTGTGGACCAGTACACCTCTGCTCACCACTTCGAGCCGTTGCCTGACGGCGGGCGCATCACCCTGGTCCGTGACAGCGATGATCCAGCCGGGGTGACTCAGATCCGGGCTCACATGGCGGAGATCGGCGCGGCCTTTGGGCGAGGGGACTTCACCGTCCCCGGCTTCGTGCATGATCGCGCCGTCCCCGGAACCGCGACCATGGCGGCGCGCCGAGCCCGGATCAGCTACATCGCGGATACGGCGCCGCACGGCGGCTCGCTTCGAATTCATTCCACCGACTCCATAGCGATCTCGGCGATCCACCAGTTCCTCGCCTTTCAGCGCCAAGACCATCGGTCGCCTCATGCCGACGCCTCGCACTAAGCAGCCGGAACAGGTGGTGGCGCTTGCGGCCATGCTCGACCGGGACATTACGACTCTCCGGCGCGAGGTCGAAGCCTACCCCGACGAGCGAGATCTTTGGCGAGAGATACCAGGCGTGCCGAATGTCGGCGGCACGCTGGTCCTGCATCTCACCGGCAATCTCCAGCATTATTTCGGCACCCGGCTCGCGGGCACTGGCTACGTGCGCGACCGGCCCGCCGAGTTCGGCCGTCGGAACGTGCCTCGGTCAGAGCTACTGAGGGAGCTCGATGCCGCGCGCGCCGCCGTCAAAGCGGCATCCACTGCGGTGGGCACGGCGCAGCTGGCCGCCGACTTTCCCGAGACGGTCGGCGGCTCCCGGGTCAAGACCGGTGACTATCTCGTGCATCTCGCGGTCCACTTTGCGTACCATCTCGGACAGCTCGACTATCATCGGCGGGTCGTGACCGGCATGAACACCAGCGTGGATGCCGTGCGGCCAGGAGAGCTGAGCTCGGCGCGGCCGGCCGGCGAGCGATGACGGCGAGAAGGGAAGTACTTCTGCTGGTCGCGCTCGTGCTCGCACTCGACGCCGTGTTCGTGGCCATTTACTTCATGGGTAACGTGCGGAGCGCATCCGACCCGGCCAAGGTGGTGTTTACCGCGGTCTGGACTCTGGCCATCCTGGTCCTAGCCATCCGCGGGCTGTCGAGAGTACGGAGCGCCCGCCTGCACCAGCCGCTGGACTGAGTCCACACCGTTGAAGGCTGCCCTCCCACTATCACCAAGGGACGCTCGCCCGTGACGCGGGCGCGGCCCGGCGCCCCGGCCCCACTCGGCGCCACGTGGGATGGCCAGGGGACCAATTTCGCGATCTACTCGGGGCACGCGACCCGGGTGGAGCTCTGCCTTTTCAACGATGCCGGGGATGCGGTCGCCGCCGAGTGTATCGCACTTCAGGAGCGGACCAACCAGATCTGGCATGCATATCTGCCGGATGTACGTCCCGGCCAGGCCTACGGGTACCGGGTTCATGGCCCTGAGGCCCCCAACGAGGGCCACCGCTTCAATCCAGCCAAGCTGCTGCTGGATCCCTATGCGAAGGCCATCAGCGGTAACATCGGGTGGAGCGACGTTCTCTCGAGCCATCCCGAGCGCACCGCAGATCCGAACCGGGACCTGGTGATCGACAACCGGGACAGCGCCGGAGCCATGCCCAAGTGCCTGGTCATCGAGCCCAGCTTCAGTTGGGAAGGCGACCAGCCTCCCCGAATCCCGTGGCACCAGACCGTCATCTACGAGTGCCACGTGAAGGCCATGACCATGCTGCACCCGGATGTTCCGGAGCAGCTGAGAGGAACCTATCTCGGGCTGGCGAGCGATCCCATCATCGATCACCTGACGCGTCTCGGGGTGACGGCGATCGAGCTCCTGCCGGTGCACCAGATGTTCACCGAACGCAGGCTCGCCGAGATGGGGCTGACCAACTATTGGGGTTACAGCTCAATCGCCTATTTCGCTCCCGATATACGGTTTGCCACGGCATCCGGTCCGCACGGGCGCCAGGTGGCCGAATTCAAGACGATGGTCAAGCGGTTCCATCGAGCCGGGATCGAAGTCATCCTCGACGTGGTCTATAACCACACGGGCGAGGGCAATCATCTCGGGCCGACGCTCTCTTTCCGCGGCCTCGACAACACGACCTACTACTGGCTCAAGCCGGAGAACCCCCGGCTCTACACCGACTTCACCGGCTGTGGCAACACGGTGGATGTCCGGCACCGTCCCACGCTCCAGCTGGTCGTGGACAGCCTCCGGTGCTGGGTCGAGGAAATGCATGTGGACGGATTCCGCTTCGATATTGCTCCGGTGCTGGGGCGAGACGATCACGGCTTCAATCCGACCGCGGAAATTTTCGAGTTGGTGCGCCAGGATCCGCTGTTGTCCCAGGTCAAGTTGATCGCCGAGCCCTGGGATCTCGGGCCCGATGGGTATCAGGTGGGACGGTTCCCGGTGGGCTGGGGCGAGTGGAATGGCAAGTACCGTGATACGGTTCGCCGCTTCTGGCGAGGTGATACGGGGCAGGTGGGCGAACTGGCTTCACGGCTGTCCGGTAGCAGCGATCTATACGGGCACAATGGCCGCGGGCCTCAGGCCAGCGTGAACCTTGTCACCTGCCATGACGGGTTCACCCTGCACGATCTCGTCAGCTATGAGACCAAGCACAACGAGGCGAACGGCGAGGACAATCGCGACGGAACCGATCAGAGCTGGAGCCGCAATTGGGGGGTGGAGGGACCCGCGGCAGCCACGCACATCGTGCGGATGCGGGAACGAATCAAGCGAACCCTGCTGGCCACCCTCGCCTTCTCGCAGGGGGTTCCCATGATCTCACACGGGGACGAGCTGGGCCGGACCCAGTCGGGCAACAACAATGCGTACTGCCATGACGGGCCACTGACCTGGATGGACTGGAAGCTCGAGCCGCTGGACCGTGAGCTGCTGGAGTTCACTCGTACCGTCTTCGCCATCCGTGCTGCCAATCCAGTGCTCCGACGGCGCACGTTCTTCAGCCATGAGCCGGCGGGGCCCGAGCACACCCGGGATCTCACCTGGCTTCGGGCGGAGGGTGGAGAGACGACCGCCGCCGAGTGGGAAGATCCGGCCAATCACCTATTGGGGATGTTGATCCGAGGCGAGGCGGCAGACGAGACCGACCAGCGAGGCCACCGGCTCAACGGCGACTCGATCCTCCTCCTGCTGAACGGGGGAGGCCGGACAAAGTCATTCACCCTGCCCGCCATCGGACGGCCGGGCACCTGGACCCAGCTGATCGATACCGCGCATCAGGCGCCCCGACCGGTGCAGGAAGACAGGGTGAGCCTGGTGCCTCATTCACTCGTACTGCTCCGGTATGGGTCTACCCCTCCACCCGCTCTCCGGTGAGCGCGCGAGAGACCTGCGTGGGGAAGTTCCGAATGTCGATGGGCTTGGTGATGTACCCGTCGAAGCCGGCCTCGAGCGCTCGCTCGCGGTCGCCGGTCATGGCGTGCGCTGTCAGGGCGACCACCCGCAGCTTGGAGAAGGGTGACTGTCTGATCTCCCGCAGCAGAGCGAAGCCGTCTTGACCCGGCAGCTGGATGTCCATCAGCACCAGATCGGGAGTCGTACGCTCGATAGTCTCGAGCAGACCCTCGCCCCCCGGCAGGCCGGTCACCTCGTGACCCTTGAGGGTGAGCACGGTCCGGAACAGCTTCATGTTGTCCGGACTGTCTTCGACGACGAGGATCTTGGGCACGCGTAAGTCCGTTGAGAATCGGGTGTCATATCAGTACAATCTTCAGGCACGTCCGGCAACAGCGACAGCGACGGCAGCCTCCCCCTGGCCATCGGATGGGCCCTTGAAGGACTCTCTCCCCAGCGACTCGTGCGTCCGGCTTCGCTCGCTGTAATCGGGCTGGGGGCGATCGGAGGCTCGCTCGCCTGGCAGGCGCGGCTGGCCGGTGTGGCCCGGGTGGTGGGCTATTCTCCCGAGCCGGCTGAAGGAATCCAGGCGCTCAAGGCAGACGCCGTGACCGATCTGGCCGACACCGCTCCCCGTGCCATACGCGGTGCGGAACTCGTCGTGCTCGCAGTTCCCCCCCGGGCCACCATCGATCTGATCACAACGCTGGCCTCCCACCTCGAGCCGGGAGCCCTGCTGACGGATGTGTGCAGCGTCAAGGCGCCGGTGGTCCAGGGCGCAGTGACCGCAGGGTTGGGCGATCGGTTCGCGGGCGGCCACCCTCTCGCCGGCACTCATGAATCCGGATTTGCCTCGGCCCGTCCCGACCGCCTCCGCGGCTGCGTCGTGTACATCTGCGAGACTGGGACCGCGGAGGGCCATCGTGCGGCGCAGAGCATCTCCGGTTTCTGGGAGCACACCCTGCAGGCGTCACCGGTTCGCATCGACGCAGAAGCCCACGACCGCCAGTTGGCGTGGACCAGCCATCTGCCGCAGGCGGTAGCCTACGCCCTGGCCAAGACGCTTGCGGCCCAGGGGCTC
>DASYVW010000250.1:0-1590 GCA_035936675.1 Gemmatimonadales bacterium | reverse complement strand
CTTCCGGAACGATCCGGAGACATCCAGGCCGATGACCAGGGTGGATCTCGGCGGCGGCGCGTCCTTGGGCGGGGTGCACCCCAGGACGAGCGTGGCCAAAGCCGCCAGACGGAGCGCGCGCATCACGCGGCCGCCTGGGTGACGCCCGCGCGCGCGGCCGGCTTCCGCTCCATGCTGAGCGGTGTCGCCGCGAGGACTTCCTCGAGCGAGCGGAACGGCAGAGTAAACAGCGGGCGCCCGAGCAGGACCACCAGGCAGAAGTTGAACCCGGACGCCAGCAGCTGGAGCACCGGCAGGGTGAGCAGCTCGAACATCTCGCGCGCTTCCTTCTTGAACCAGTCTACCTCGGACTTGAGTGCGGCGATCGGCGCGCGCCAGAACTCCGTCTGCTTGGGCGGCGCCATGTCCATCGAGCCACCCTGGCGACTGATCGTCTCCCGGGCCAGCACGGCGATCAGGGCCGGCGTCCCGTAGCGGCCGAAGAGGAACCAGGTCATGCCGCGGACACCGAGCCAGCCGGCAAAGGCCAGGCCGAGCGTTCCGCCGATGCCCAGGTTGAAGCCCTGCTGGGCCATCCATGGAGTGATCGCGTCCACCAGCTCGCGATAGAGGAACAGCACCTCGAACATCGCCACCACGACTTCGATGAGCGTCATGGAGATGATGGTGCCGTACTGCTTGGTCTTGATGGCGTCATTCAGGGCCTGTATGCAGGCGAAGCTTCCGCCCACCAGGAAGAACAGGAACATGTAGAGCAGGCCGGTCAGCATGATCGGGTTCGGCTCGAACCCGGTCAGGTCCGCCAGCAGCTCGTTCATGGTCGGGCGCAGCGTAAACGTAAAGATCGTCGCCTCGAGCGCCGACCAGAGAATCAGGAGCAGGAAGGCCAACCATGGCACACCCGGCTGGAAGTACCGGCGCGAGGTCCAGTCCAGAATCGCGAAGGGCGAGTTGAGCGCGCCCTTGATCCCGTTCCAGATGAGCCGGGCCGTTGCCCGGATCAGGCTGCCGATCCAGCCAAGCGACACGAACAGGAAGCGGCCCATGCCGGCCCAATAGAACCAGGCCATGCGGCCGACATCCCACCACGACATGAGGAGCGCGGTGAGGAAGTACCCGCGGCCGGAACGGAACGGCAGCGTGTAGAGCGACGTCATCGTCGCCCACATGCCGACGATGAGCACGGCGGCAGGCAGCAGGAGCAGAATCGCCTTCAGCACGGCGACACCGGGTGATCCGCTGAAGACGAAGCCGAACACCAGCTGCTGGAGATCGAGGATCCAGGACATCCCGGACCATATCCAGCTCCACAGCTGTGTCAGCATCCAGCTCCACTGCTCGGTCGGCACGGTCGATTGCATGAGTGTATTCCCCCCTTAAGGCGCGGAGGTAGAAAGGTTTGTGACGTCAGGGTTTTGGTGATTCGAGGGGGGAAGCGCAAGCGACGTGCCGGTAGCCGAAATCCGGGGCGGCGTCCCGGTTACCCGAATGGGGTTAAGCGAGTTGGAGCACTCGAGCCCGGAGTCGGCCGGGGCACCAGTTGTGAGCACTCACCGTGCATCCCGACCAGCTTGACGCGAACTGCGCCCC
>DASYVW010000249.1:0-5206 GCA_035936675.1 Gemmatimonadales bacterium | reverse complement strand
CGTCGAGCACCGCAAGGATCTCCCGGGCGACCCCCTCTCCACCCGCTCCACCTTTGGCCCAGACCTCGCTCAGCGCGGCCCGGGCGCTCCACCCCTTGGCGGCGTCGAGCACCGTCTTCAGTTCCTCGTCGGTATCGGAGGTGAAGCGATTCAGGGCGACCACCACGGGGACCCCGAATTTCTGCACGTTCCTGACGTGGGCCTCGAGGTTCACCAACCCCCTCGTGAGAGCAGGGACATCCTCCTTCCCGAGGGCATCCTTCTTCACTCCACCATTCATCTTGAGCGCCCGCACCGTGGCGACGACGACGGCGGCCTCGGGATTGAGATTCCCGAAGCGGGCCTTGATGTCGAAGAACTTCTCCGCGCCGAGGTCGGCGCCGAACCCGGCCTCGGTCAGCACGAGCTCACCCAGGGAGAGGCCAAGCTTGGTCGCGACGATGGAATTGCATCCGTGGGCGATGTTGCCGAAGGGCCCGCAGTGCACCAGCGCGGGACCCCCCTCGAGAGTCTGCACCAGGTTGGGCAGCAGCGCGTCCTTGAGCAGGAGCGTCATGGCGCCTGAGGCCTTGAGGTCGGCTGCCGTGACCGGCTTCCGCTCTCTGGTCAGGCCGACGATGATGCGGCCGATCCGGGTCTCCAGGTCGGCCAGGTCCGTGGCGAGGGCCAGGATCGCCATGATCTCGCTGCCGGGCACGATGACGAATCGCTCCTCCCGAACCGGTCCCGCGTTGATGCCGCCCAGGCTGATCACCATGGAGCGAAGCGCGCGGTCGTTCATATCGATCGTCCGCGGCCAGGTGATCCGCCGCGGGTCGATCGCGAGGGTATTCCCCTGGTGGAGGTGGTTGTCCAGCATGGCCGAGAGCAGGTTATGCGCGGAGGTGATGGCGTGAAAGTCGCCGGTGAAGTGAAGGTTGATCTCGTCCATGGGCACCACTTGAGCGTACCCCCCACCCGCCGCGCCACCTTTCACGCCGAACACCGGCCCCAGGCTCGGCTCCCGAATGCAGACGACGACCTTCTTGCCCAGGCGACGCAGCGCCTGACTGACTCCCACGGTCACGGTGCTCTTGCCTTCGCCGGCCGGCGTGGGGTTGATCCCCGTGACCAGCACCAAACGGCCCTTGGGCTTCCGCCGGGCGATGGCTTCGGCGCTGATCTTTGCCTTATACCGCCCGTAGGGGAGAATCTCATCGGGACCGAGCCCTACCTCGGCGGCCACATCGGCGATCGGCCGGAGCTTGGCTGCCTGCGCGATGGCGATATCCGAGGGAACGTTGCTCACGGCGCCCCAATCGGTGAGAAGTTAGAGGTGAGAGGTGAGAGTCCAAACACCCGTTCGGCGTTTTCCCCCGTCACGGCGATCAGCTCCTCCACCGGCATACCCCGCACCACCGCCACGCGCTCGGCGACGTGACGGACAAAGGCCGGCTCATTTCGCTTCCCCCGATGGGGCGCGGGTGCGAGATAGGGAGCGTCGGTCTCCAGCAACAACCGGTCCAACGGTGTCTCCCGAATCGCGTCGTCCAAGCCCCAATTCTTGAAGGTGACCATCCCGCTGAACGACACATAGTGGCGGAGGACCAGCCCGGCTCGCAAGAGCCCCATGCCGCTGCTGAATGAATGGAGGATGGCAGTGACGCCGGAATGGGCGGCGAGCACGGCAGCGACGGCCTCGTCCGCCTCCCGCGCGTGGATGACGGCGGGCTTGCCGGACTCGGTCGCGAGCCCGAGCTGCGCCTCGAAGGCCCTGTGTTGATCGGCTCGCGGCGAGTGATCGTAATGGAAGTCGAGACCGGTCTCGCCCACGGCCACCATCCGCGGGTCGGCCAGCCGTTCGCGGAGCCAGGCCTCCGCATCAGCACCCCACGAGCAGGCATCATGCGGATGCACGCCGGCGGTTGCCAGGATGCGCGGATCCGTGGCCGACATGGCGAGCGCGGCTTCGGCATTGGCGCGCGACTCCCCGATGACCACCACACGCGCCAGGCCTGCGGCCCACGCGCGGTCGAGCACCTCCGGCCGGTCTGGTGCGAAGGCCGGATCGGCGAGATGGCAGTGGGTGTCGATTAGCATGTCGGAGAGGACGGAGAGACGGAGAGGTCTCCGCCTTCTCCGTCCTATCTAACAACCGGCTGCGGCTTGCGGCCAGTCGGGGGCGGCGGAGTACTCTTCTTGGGGGCCAGGTGGCCCCGAGCGGCGGGACCGGGCCACCGCTTCTCGATGGCCATCAGCACCGGCGATGCGATGTAGATCGACGAGAACGTTCCCACGAACACGCCGAAGAACATGACCAGCGCGAAGGGCCGAATCACCTCGCCACCGAAGATGGCCAGCGCCAGTAACGTTGCCAGCGTGGTACCGTGGGTGAGAATACTGCGCGGAAGGGTCTCGTTGACCGAGCGGTTCAGGATCTGCTCGAACGACTCGTGCTTGTGCTTGTGCAGATTCTCCCGGACCCGGTCGAAGATGATGATCGTGTCGTTCAGAGAGTAGCCCACCATGGAGAGCACCGCGGCCACCACCGTCAGACTCATCTCCAACCGCATGACTGCGATGAACGCAATGGTCGCCAGAATATCGTGCGCGGTTGCCACGATGGCTGCGAGCCCGAAACGCCACTCGAAGCGGTACGCGAGGTAGGCAAGCACGGCGAAAAAGGAGAGAAAGATCGCCAGGAATGCCTTCTGCCGAAGCTCTCCGCCCACCTTCGGGCCTACCGCCTCGGTTCGGACCACGACGTAGTTCCCCGCCCCGAGCACGTTGTCCAGCGCGTGACCCACCGCGTTTGCGGTCGCCTGGGTGTCGTTGGCATCGCTTCCGGGCTTGGCCACTCTGGCCCGAATCACATATTCGTTCTGCGCACCGAAGTTCTGGATCTCGGCGCCGTGAATGCCTTCCCGGTCCAGACCCTCGCGCAGCTGCGCCACGTCGACTGGCTTCGTGCTTTGGATCTGTAGCAGAGTCCCGCCGGTGAACTCGATGCTGTAATTGAGTCCCTTGATCAGCAGAAACGTCAGGCCCGGTATCAGAATGAGCGCCGTGACCCCGTAGGCGTAGGCCCGGAGACCAATGAAGTCGTACTTGGCGTTGGAGAAGAGTCTCAGCATGTCAGATGCTCAGGGTAGACATGGCCGGGCGGCGCTCGAGCCATATCATGTAGAAGGTGCGGGTGACGAAGATCGAGGTGATCATCGACGCCACGATGCCCAGGATCAGAGTGACCGCGAAACCCTTGACCGGTCCAGTACCGAACTGAAAGAGGAACAAGGCGGTCAGGATCATGCACACGTTCGAGTCTACGATGGCGTTCATCGCGTGCCGGAAGCCTTCGTCCACCGCCAGCCGGACCGTCTTGCCATGGATTAATTCCTCGCGCATCCGCTCGAAGATGAGGACGTTGTTGTCCACGGTGAGGCCGATGGAGAGCACGATTCCCGCCAGGCCCGGTAGCGTGAGGGTGGCGCCGATCATGGACAGGGCACCCAGGGTGAACAGGAGGTACACGCAGAGGGCCGCAACCGCCAGCGCGCCGCTGAGGCGGTAATAGCCGATCATGATGAGCACCACGAGCGCGGTTCCCACCAACCCGGCGGTGATGCCTTTGTGGATGGAGTCGCTCCCCAGGCTGGCGCCGACCTGACGCTCCTCGACAATCTTGAGCGGGATGGGCAAGGCACCGGCTTTGAGCGTGAGGGCGAGATCCTGGGCCTCCTGCAGCGTCTTGCCGCCGAGGGTGATCTGGCCGTTCCGTCCAATCCGGCTCTGGATCACGGGCGGGCGCCCCTGCACCTTGCCGTCGAGCAAGATGGCCATGTAGTCGCCCACGTGTTTGCCGGTCTCCTCACCGAACTTGCGGCCGCCAGCGCGATCGAGCTCGAAGGTGACGATCGGGCCGTTCGTGAGCGGATCAAGCTGAGCCTGGGCATCCACCAGGTTGCTGCCGGTGACGATGCTCTTGTCGTCGAGTGCGTATAGAAAGCGGACCGGTTGCACTCCGACGCTGGACGGGGCGGAACTCCAGCGGAGGACGATGCCCCTGGGAAGCTGACGCGCGACAGCCGGAATGCTCAACAGGCTGTCCACCCTGGCATAGGCAGGCTCGGGCACGAGATACTCGCCGGGGACACCACCGGCACCCGCCGGCTGAATCAGTCCGTTGAGGATTCCGCCGGTGATCGGCGTCGTATCGGCCGCGGCGGCGGTGTCGGCCGGCCGGGCCCGAGCCGAATCCTTGGTTCCCGCCCGAACCGGCTTCTTCCCCCCGACCGGAGTCGAATCCTTGGCGCCAGGCCGGATCGAATCTCCACCCAGCAGCTGTTGAACCGCGGATGGCTTAGTGGGCTGGGGCTCGCCTTTGATCCCCAGGTTGCGAAGGGTCCGGTCCATCGCCGGGAGCGCCTTCTCCAGCGATCCAGTCTTGTCGGTGATCTTGAACTCGAGAAACGCGCTCCGCTGCACGATGGCCTTGGCCCGGGCGGGATCGGTGATGCCGGCAAGCTCCACCACGATGCGGTCGTCACCGATCTTCTGGACCACCGGCTCCTCGACGCCGAATTCGTCGATCCGCTTCCGCAGCACCGTCAACGCCAGATCCAGATCCTTCTTCGGGTCGGCGGAGACCTGCTTCGACTGGTCGAGCTCGAGGGCCAGGTGCATGCCGCCCTGGAGATCGAGGCCGCGCTTGAGCGGCACCCGGGTCATCTCTACATCGTGCATGACCCCGTTCGGTCCGGGTTCACGAATCGTGACTTTTCGGGGAAAGAGGAAATACACCGACGCCACGACGAGCACGGCGATGAGGATCAGCCGGGAACGAATGGTTGAGAACATCGTCGATCAGACTCTCTCAGGTGTGGGAGACGCGGCTCACGGGAGACTGGGATCGGCGGAGGACGTCCAGTGCCCGGCTACGATCGTGTTCCAACTGCTGCTTCAGATGCTCCAGCGACTCGAAGCGTTCGACATCCCGCAGGCGTTCGACCCATTCGATACGGACCCACTCGCCGTATAGGTCGCCCTCGAAGTCGAAGATGTGGGCCTCCAGTACGCGGCGCCCGTCCTGAAACGTCGGTCTGGGCCCCTGGTTCATCATGCCCCCGGCGCGTCCGCCGCGCCACTCGACCCGCACGGCATAGACGCCGTCGGGTGGGAGCAGCTTCCTGGGCGACAGCTCGCTCAGGTTGATGGTCGGCACACCGAG
>DASYVW010000248.1:0-1622 GCA_035936675.1 Gemmatimonadales bacterium | reverse complement strand
CTTTGCCCAGCCGGCGAACCGAGGCGTCGCTGTTCAACCCTACGACCAGTGCCGCTCCTTCCCGCCGAGCAGCCTCCAGCAGCTCCACATGGCCCGGGTGCAGTAAATCAAAGACCCCGTTGGTGAAGACGATGGGCCCCGGCTGACGGGCTCGCCAGCCGAGCGCATCGGTGAGCGGACGGACCTTGGCGGCGGTTTCCATCATGTGGAGGGGGCCTGCGGCGAGCCGAAGAGCAGCTTGAGCGCTGGAGGAGCCACGAAGGTGGTGACCATGATCATCAGGAGGACGGCACCGAATACCGCTTCATTGAGGACTCCAGCCCTCCGCCCGATATCGGCGAAGATGAGACCGACCTCCCCGCGAGGCACCATCCCCACACCCACGACGATACGCCGAAACCGCACCCAGGGCGCGGCCCATCCGGCTGCGATCTTGCCGACGATCGCGAGCACAATGAGCGCCCCGGCAACGCCGAGGAGGCTGGCGCTTCCTTCCTGGCTCGGGTCGAGGAGCCGGAGGTTGACCGACGCGCCGACGCTCACGAAGAAGATGGGCGCGAAGATCGACGCTAGCGGACGGACTTCGCGCTCGATGGTGTCGAACTGGTTAGTGCCGGAGAGGATGATGCCCGCTGCGAACGCACCGAGGATGAGCGCCGAACCGGCCACCGCGGCGACGGCCGACAACCCGAGCGCAAACGCAAAGGCAAATACCAGGAGGACATAGCGCACCCGCATCCGAACCACCAGATCGAAAAGGCGCGGTACCGCGAATCTCCCGGCCAGCACGGCGACGACGAGGAAACCCACCGCGACGGCTGAGATCCGCAGAGTTCCGAGCGCCGAGGGCGACGCGCCGGCCGCCATCCCGGACACCACGGTCAGAATCACCAGACCGATGACATCATCGATGACGGCTGCCCCGATGATGATCTTGGCCTCCAGGGTATCCATCCGGGATAGATCCGACAGGACCCGTGCGGTAATGCCGACCGAAGTCGCCGTCAGGGTGGCTCCAACGAAGACCGCCGCGGTGGTAAGGGCGGTAGTTCCATCCGATGCGGCATGCGGCACGTACGCCCAATAAGCAAAGCCCAGCGCAAACGGCAAGATGACCCCCACCGTCGCCACCGAGAGCGAGGCGGCGCCGACGCGGAACATCTCTCGCAAGTCTGTCTCCAGCCCGATCTCGAACAGTAGAAGCACCACACCGAGCTCGGCAAATACGTGGACCACCTCGGCGGCGGTTCCGCCGGCAGGCACGACACCGAGCACACTCCCGCCCAGAAGCACGCCGGCCACCAGCTCCCCGAGGACGGCGGGTTGTCCGATGCGCTCGGCCAGCTCGCCCAGCAGCTTGGCGGCCACGAGCATCGTCGCGAGCACGAGGAACAGAGAAGGGATCGAGACGTGTTCCACGGACCTAAAGCGCTTCCTCGGTCCGTGGACGCAGGACAAATGTGTGCTTGAAGAAGGGGAGGTCGACCTCCTCAGTGTATTCGGTGGTGATGATGATCCGGTTGAGGTGCCCGCCTCGAGTGATCTTGAAGCGCGGCGAGCCGGCGGGGAGAAGCGAGTCGGCCTGACCGACCAGGCGCCGCTGGATGACGTCGTCGGTCAGG
>DASYVW010000247.1:0-4450 GCA_035936675.1 Gemmatimonadales bacterium | reverse complement strand
CGGGCCACGGTCGGAAAGGTGTCCTCCGGCAGCGTACGAGGATCGAGCAGGACGCGGTCGGCGGCCACCCGAACCACCAGGGGAGGCTCCCCCAACCTGAGCCGGAGCGCGAGTCCGTCGGGCCCCAGCGATCCGGCTTCGAGCGCGACCAGAGTCGTGGGCAGCACGGCGCCCGGGAACGAGCCGCCGCCAACGGCAGACTCTCCCGGCAGTGTCTGCGCACGAACAGCCTCCGGACATAGCGCCGCCAGCCGGGATGCTCGGCGGCTCAGCTCGCCCTGGTCCAGGGTGAGCATGGTGAGCACGGGGATCGTTCGGATGGCGACTTCGGGGTCCTGGTACAGTGCCAGGGTAGCAGCCAGTGCCGCGAGAGTGAGCTTGTCTGCTCGCAGCGCGCGCGCGAGCGGATTGGTGCGGCAGCGGGCGACAAGCTCCGTGCGGCCGACCAGGCATCCTGCCTGCGGCCCGCCGAGCAGCTTGTCCCCACTGAAGAGGACCAGCCCCGCCCCCGCGGCAAGCGCCTCGGATACTCTGGGCTCACCGGTGAGACCCCACGGCGCGAGGTCGGCCAGCAGCCCGCTACCCACGTCGTACAAATAAGGAATGCCGGCCTCTGCAGCGATGGACGCGAGGGCCGCCGGTGCCGGCGACGCCACGAAGCCGCGCTGCTCGAAATTGGACCGGTGCACAGTCAGGATCGCCGCGACACCGCTATCGAGGGCGCGGCGATAGTCGTCCAGGTGGGTGCGATTGGTGGTTCCCACCTCGTGCAGCCGGGCGCCGCTCTTGGCCATGATGTCGGGGATGCGGAAGGATCCGCCGATCTCGATCAGCTCGCCCCGGGAGATGGCGACGTCTCGGCCCTCCGCCAGGGCATTCAGCGCGAGCACGAGTGCCCCGGCCGCGTTGTTGACGGCGAGCCCGTCTTCCGCGCCGGTAGTCGTGCGGAGCAGGTCGCGGCAATGATCGTTCCGGCTTCCGCGGGTGCCGGATGGCAGGTCGAGCTCGAGGCTGCTGTACCCGCCCGCCACCGCCGTCATTGCCTGGATCGCCGGGACGGCGAGGGGCGCACGGCCCAGATTGGTGTGCAGCACGACACCGGTTGCATTGAGCACCGGCACCAGGCTCGAGTCGGCGCGGCGGGCCAACCGCTCGCGCACGTCCTCCTCCCAGCGCTCCGGTGGCCCCGCCCGGCGGGTGCGCGCCGCCTCGAGGGACTCGCGCACCGCGGCGACGACGGCGCCACGCGGGGCAATCCCGAG
Organism: Gemmatimonadales bacterium; assembly: GCA_035936675.1. GTDB lineage: Bacteria > Gemmatimonadota > Gemmatimonadetes > Gemmatimonadales > GWC2-71-9 > CAVVWJ01. The sequence goes on along the minus strand of DASYVW010000247.1, from coordinate 3,188 downwards.
GAGCTCCTGGATGGCGGGTTGGTGCAGGAGCCGGTCCACCGAGGGAAGCTGTCTCCTCCGATCGGTCATTTTGTCGGGGGGGCCAGAGGCTTGCGCGCGGGTACCTTCGGTGTGGCCGAGTCGCGGCGACCGGGGCCCCGCAGGCTGTCGCTCGGTGGTGGCGCGGCCTTCTTCTCGGGAACCGCCACCACACCGACGGCATCTCCCGGGACCCCGGTGACATTTCTGACTCCGCGGATCTCGAGCACCAGGCGAGAGCCTGGCGTCCACGGCCGGGTAACCCGCAAAACAAGCCGTTCGTAGAGCGGGGGCCGTGCGGTGAGCTGGTTCTCGGCCGCAGGTCGATTCGGACGTGTCGGCCCGGGTTTCCTGCGCGCCGGTGTCGTGTCCGCGGCAATCGAGTCGGCGAGCGCAGTCGAGTCCGGCCGAGCGGCGCGGCCATGGAGGCTGTCGTCCACCGGCGCGGGCAGCATGGAGGCCACCGCCACCGGCGTGGAGTCCGGCAACAGGCGCAGCCGGACGTCTTTGGGCGCGAGGCGCTGGCGGGGATCGAGCTTCTGCGAGAAGGTGACGGTAGCCGACACGCTGTCGTCGACCGTGACTGTCTGGATCCGCGGCGGCAAGGTGTCATGGACAAAGGCCCAGAGCTCGCCCGCGTCGGAGGTGCCCTTGAGGACGCGAGCGGTGGCGTAGGCCTCCCGCGTGTCTTGCCGTTGGTCGCCGTTTTGATCCAGCACGCCGGTCACGATATAGTCGCCGCTGGGCAGCGGTCCCAGCGAGAACCGCCCGCTCGAATCGGCAACCCCCCGATAGGGTAGGCTGTCGGGGAGCAGCTTTGCGATTACCAGCGCGTTGCCGGCGGGACGCGCGGTGCCCCAGTCCACGATTTGGCCCTGGAGGGTACTCGTCGGCTTGGGGGCACCGGTCGAGAACGTGACTACCGCGCCATTCTTACTCTGGTTATTTCGGAGATCGGTTACACCCGGGAGCAGTTCTACCCGGTACACTCGATTGGGCCGCCAGCCCTCCTGAGGACGCACCGTGATCCGGTTTCGCTTCCAGCTGACCTCGGGCACGCGCGTGCTCGGCGAGAGGATGACCAGCTTCTCGAGTCCGCCGGTGCCTTCGCCCCGATTGACTGTCCCGCCCTCGGAGATCACCTCGTCAAATTGAAACTCGGCCACACCGCGGAAGGGACGCAGAACGGCGAAGGAATCGGGTCTCATGGCGATCAGCCGCGGGGGCGTTGCATCGGGCGGACCACCGGGAGGCGGCTCCATGCGGGCGCACGCAAGAAGGGCGGGCAAGACGGGAAGGACGGGAAGGAGGAGGCTCATGAGTCGTAGGAGCCATCCCGCCTTTCCCGCCCTTCCCGTCCTTCCCGCGGTCACGAACACCCCAGCAACTCCCGCTTCCGGGTCAGCACTTCGCGCTGTTCCTTCCAGGTTGTCAGCTTCTGTCGCTCGCGCTCCACCACCTCCGACGGAGCCCGCGAGACGAACTGCTCGTTCCCGAGCTTCTGCTCCTGAGACTGCACCAGCCGCGCCAGCCGATCCACCTCCGACCCCAGTCGCCCACATTCGCGTCCCACGTCGATCGCCTCCCCCAGGGGGACGAACACGGCAGTCCCGTCGGAGAGCGCTGCGTGACCGCCGACCCGCTCCCGGCTTTCGCCGAGGGTGAGCTGGGACAGCTTGGCCAACCGGGTGATGGTCCCGCGCTCCTGTTCCACCGCTGCGACGGTTGCCGGGCTCTCAGCCGTCACCGCGGCCCGCACCGCCTGACCCGGTGGGATGCCGTACTCCGCCCGTATCGCGCGGATCGCCCCGACCAGCTCCTGCACCACACCAAAGTCCCGGACTGCAGCCGGGTCATGCGCCCGTGCATCCGGCCTTGGCCAGCGTGCGACCGAGATCGAGTCGGCAGCAGAGCGACCGGGAAAGCGCCGCCACAGTGCTTCAGTGATGAAGGGCATGACGGGGTGGAGCAAGCGCAAGGCGACATCGAATGTCTGAGTCACGACCGCGCGAGCCACGTCTCCACCCGGTTGATCGCCATAGAGCCGGGGCTTGGCCTGTTCGATGTACCAGTCGGCGAGATCACTCCAGATGAACCGGTAGACCGCCGCCGCCGCCTCGTTTAACCGGAAGCGCTGGTAGGCCTCGGTCGCCTCCACCACGGTAGCATCACAGCGCGCGATCATCCATCGATCGGCGAGGGTAAGCTCGTCGCGCCCGATCACGCGGGGGTGAGACCCCGCGAGCGGGCGAGCAGGGCCGGGGAGATTCGAGAGGATAAAGCGCCCCGCATTCCAGAGCTTGTTCGCGAAATTCCGGCCGGCGGCAAATGACCCTTCGAGGTCGTTCGGGTCAAGGATGACATCGGTGCCCACCGACATTCCCGAGATCAAAGAATAGCGGAGCGCATCCGCTCCGTATTTTTCCACCACCTCGAGTGGATCGATCCCATTGCCCAACGACTTCGACATCTTGCGGTGCTGCGTGTCGCGGACCGTCCCGTGCAGATAAATGTCGGTGTACGGCACCCGGCCCATGAAGTGCAGCCCCGACATGATCATTCGCGCGACCCAAAAAAAGAGAATCTCGGGTGCCGACACCATCGTGTGGCCCGGATAGTAGGTCGCGAGATCCGGCGTGCGTTCGGGCCACCCCAGGCTGGAGAACGGCACCAGCCAGGAGGAGAACCAGGTATCCAGCACGTCCTCGTCCTGGCGCACGGGGCCGCCACACCCGGGACAGGCGCTCAGATCGTGCCGGCTCACGCTGATCTTGCCGCAGCCGGTGGCATCGCAGTACCAGGCCGGGATGCGGTGGCCCCACCAGAGTTGCCGGGAGATGCACCAGTCGCGGATTCCCTCGAGCCAGGATGAGTAGTCATCACCCCGGCGCTCGGGGACGAAGCGCAGCGTGCCGTCTCGATAGGCCTCGAGCGCAGGCCGTGCCAGCGGCTCCATGCGCACGAACCACTGGTCCGAGAGGCGCGGCTCGATCACCGTGTTGCACCGGTAGCAGTGTCCCACCGCGTGTTGATGCGTCTCGACCCGGTCGAGCAGCCCGGCCGCCTGGAATTCGGCGACCACCTGTCGGCGCGCCTCGTAGCGGTCCAGCCCCTGAAACCGCGCGGGGGCGGCCAGACTGATCCGGGCCTCCGGGGTCATTACGTCGATG
>DASYVW010000246.1:0-2206 GCA_035936675.1 Gemmatimonadales bacterium | reverse complement strand
GTCTACGAGTACCGCTTTCTTCTGCCGTCTCAGTGGTATACCGCCGAATCGCGCGACCAGTGGTTTCTTGCCCTCCCCGCGTTCCACCGTGGTCTGGAAGCACACCCGTGACCCATACGGCGTGTCGATGGTGGCCTTGTACTTTCGGGCCATCTTCGCCACCGAGGAGCTATGCTTTCCAGCTAGGGTTTTGAGCAGTGAGGTCTCCATGACCCAGTGCAGCCTGTTCAGATGGCACACATCAGCAGCCAGGAGGTAGTACTGGACGACGCCCCGGTATTCGGTCTGATACTGCGAGATGATCGAATAGTCGCGATCACTGAGCATCTGTGACCGATGCCAAGGTTTCCCGTGGCGCATGTAAGGGGCGCACCTGCGCGTGATCGCCTCCTCAGGGACTCGTAACCCAATCTTACTGTTGATCGACCGCTTACCATGGGTGAGCTTGTCGTCAGAGTGCTGGGCCACGATGTCGTATCCAAGGAAACGGGCCTTGCCCGTACGGGCGTGGGTGATCAGCGTCTTGTCCTCGGACAGTTCCAGTTTGAGCTTGTCGCGCAGGAACCGCCCAAGGAGATGCTTGATCTGTGTTGCTTCGGCCTTTGGCCCACTGAATCCGAGGAGAACGTCATCAGCATACCGAACGTAGCGAAGCCGACGATAATCAGGATCATGAGGATCCTTGCTGGGCAGCGTGCGGCGATGTAGGCACAGTGTCCGCACCGCCGCACGATCTCCCTGCCGGCGTGCACGTCGTATGGCAGCCGAGGCTCGTTCATACGCCGGGTTTTCCACCCTGCGTTTCCCTCGGTTGAACATCGGCAGCAGCTGTGTCTCGACGTACTTGTCCAGTCGGTCGAGATAAATATTCGAGAGGACGGGAGAGGCGACTCCGCCCTGCGGCGCGCCGCTGAGCGTTGCACCCCACTTCCAGTCCTCCAGATACCCCGCCGACAACATATCACCCACCAGTCGGAGAAACCGGTTATCGTGGATCTTCTCACCCAGCGCCTCAAGCATGACTCGATGATCGAGCGACTCGAAACACCGGGCGATATCGCCCTCGATGAACCAGCGTGTCCCGTTCCAGACGTCCACGATTTCCTGTAAAGCGGTGTGGCAGCCCCGTCCGGGACGGAAACCGTGAGAGTGCTCGGAGAACTGGACGTCATAGTACGCATTCAATAACATGCGCACCACCTCGGCCAGTAATTTATCCGACCACGTTGGCAGCCCCAGCGGTCGTCGCTTCCCGTTTTTCTTCGGGATGAAGATGCGTCGTACCGGACTCCACTTCCACCGCTCCCATCGAACGGTGTCAATGATCTGCCCGATCTTCGCCAGGGACATACCGTCCACAGTCTCCCCGGTGACCCCCGGCGTCATCGCACCCGCATTCGAGTACAACTTGCGGTAGGCCACCAAATACAACTGAGGGTTGAACAGTTGCCGATACAGCCGTTCCAGCGGCAGACCACGCCTGCCGCGCTCGCGGAGGACACTCAACACCGTTTCGGTGCTCTGCATTTCGCATCCCTCCTGGCCTTCAAGTGTCCGAATCACCTGAGCCACTTCGCCCTGCAGGCGGCTTTCCCGCCCTCCCTGGCAGGTCGTTACTCCCGCGACTACTATTGGCTCTCCGTTACCCCTAGGGCTCGCGCCCCTTAGGCAATCCCGTGGTACGTCTCTGTTGTACGTATCGAGCGTGACGTAGGCAGTCCACTCATCCCCTTTAATGCCTTCGTTAGACATCGCCCGCGCCCTGGAGGTTGCTTCGACCTACATTCCATGCCGAAGCAGGGTGCGGCACCGGTTTCAAGCGTCGTTCCGGCGGGTGCGCGTACTCACCTTCTGGAGATTGGACTTCAAGCAATCCAGCTTTTACCGATATCACGCGGGCCTCGCAACGCCCCGCCTTCGACGCCTTCAGCAGTCGTTGCTTTCCTAGCATGCTACTGTTCCCTTCACTTTTCAGATCTAGGTTAGCCATTGAGCCCAGAAACGATCCTCCAAGTTCCTCCCAACTGTGTTGGGGATACAACAAAGCGCCTCACGGCGCACGATATACACCCTTCTGGCCGGTGACCACCGATACGACTCCGAGCGTAACGCCTCTTGGTGTCATAGGGTGAACGCACCACCGGGAATGATACCCTATTGCTCGCCCAGTCAGCAAATAGAAGGAGTCATCGTCAGTGCAGGGTAC
>DASYVW010000245.1:0-3069 GCA_035936675.1 Gemmatimonadales bacterium | reverse complement strand
GCTTCGATGAACCGTGAGGACATGCGTCAAGAGCTCAAGCGTCGTTGAGCCGGGGCATTCGGGAGCTTGGTGACGACTACGTCCGCGGTAATGTCGCGCATCGGGTAGAGGAGGAGGGAAAGCCTCTTGGTAAACCCGGATCCACCGAAGCTCGTCGGCTGACGGCCCGATGACGGTCGCGGGGAGACGAGCGACCCCGATCGGGGTCATGAGACCTGGCCCTGACCAGGGCGAGCGAGGGCCGGACGGCAACCGATCAGGTCCGTGAGACGCCGTGGATGGCCCGCGGCCGATTTCCTCGCAGGCTGACGCCAGACCCCGGAGCCGCGAGCGAGCCGTCAGCGAGCGGTCAGGTGACAAGCGGGATCGCCCGGAGCCTGACGAGAGCCGAACTCCAGCCGATCGCCCACGGCCAGCGAGCCGGCAGGTGGAGCGTGACCCGGCGCGCCGAGCGGGTCAGCCGACCGGCCACGGCGAACAGCCGGCGGCGGAGCGTCTTGGTCGTGACGATGCCCGCATCGAGACCGAGCCGGGCCGTCCAGCGGGCGAGGTTATGGGCCATCACCTGGACGGAAAGCCAGGCCCCGTTGGCGCCGAACTTGCCGGACGGCAGGTGGTTGAGCGCCATGCCGTACTTGAGGTCCCGGATCGCATTCTCGATCTCGGCGTGGCGGCGATGGTCGGCCTCGAGCACGAGGGTCTCGCCGTCGCGGTCGGTGATGAACGCGTGGTAGTCGTACAGCGCGAAGAGCGCGAGCTGAGAACCAGGCGTCGGCTTCACTCGGCGGACGATGAGCCGGACCGGTGTGGCGTCTTTCTCGCCCTTGAACGGGGTATACGTCGTCTCGGCCACGTCGGCCCCGTCACTGATCCAATACGGGATCGGCGTCCAGGCGGTCTCCGGGATCGCCTCGATGAGGCGACGGATCGAACGGTGCTGGCGGATCGTGACGCTGAAGCGGACGTCCATCCTCCGACAGACCGCGACGACGGCGTGGGCATAGAAGCCGCTGTCGGCCCGGACGGTCAGCTGGCCGCTCGCCCCGGCATCGCGGACCCGGCCGATCGTCTCGGTCAGGAAGTGGCCGGCCCCCCGGGCGGTGTTGGCCCTGCCCTCGCGCAGGCGGGCCATGAGGACGTCGCCGGTCCCGGCGGCGACGGCGAGGAGCGGGTGATAGCCCCGGACACCGGTGTACCCGTGATGGAGCGCGCCCTCCTTGGCCAGGCCGTACGTCTCGCAGATCGTCGAGTCGAGATCGATCGTGAACGGCTCGGCTCCGGGTCCCGCTCCGGCCGCCCAGGCCCGCCCGAGGAGCTCCCGGCTGACCCGGTCGAGCTGGCGGACGTGGCCCCAGGAGAAGCTGCGCAGGAACGTGCCCAGGGTCGATGCTGCCTTGACCGCGAGACCCAGGACCCGCTCGGTGCCGCCCGCTCGCAGCGCGTTGTAGGGTCGGACCGGGGCGCGGTGTCGTCGTTTCCGACGATCCGTCTCCCCGGCCCGCCCTCCGAACCGGACGTGCGTGTTGCCACGCATCCGGCTCTCCACGAAACACGACGGTGGCTTTACCCAACCGAGCCGAGCCACGGCGAGGGGATGTGGTCACCCCGGTAGGGGTAACGGCTGACCGTGACCGTCGCCGGATCAAACAGCCTCGCCTCGCCCTCCGTCGGCCACCATCCGGGAAGATGGCGGCGGCGGAGTTCCGTCCACGTCGACCGGGCGTATTTGCGGCGAAGCCAGCTCACGACCCGTCGCCAAACGAAAGCGTGCAGGTAGTTGAAGCTCGCCTTGGACACCCCATGCCTGAAGTAGGCGGTCCATCCCCGGAGCACCGGGCGAAGCCGGTCCAGCAGGGCGGAGAGTGGTCGGTCGATGGCCTGCTGGGTCAGCGTCCGGACCGTCGCCTTCACGGCCGCCAGGGCGGCTTTCGAAGGGTAGGTGAGGAGGCGCTGGCGCCGCGTACCCCGCTTCTGGTGTCGCTGGATGCGAAACCCCAGAAAGTCGAGGCCCTCGTCGATGTGGACGACCCTCGTCTTCTCCACCGAGAGGCGCAGGCCCATCGGTCGAAGCACCGTCGCCACCTCATCGCGCAGGTGTTCGGCGTGGGCGCGGGTGCCGGCCACCAGAACCACGAAATCGTCCGCATAGCGGACGAGGCGGTAGTTGGCCAGCCCTTGGCGTCGCCGCCGTTCCCGGGCGTGAGATGGGCCGTTCGCCGTCCACCGCTCGACGAAGAACTCGTCGAGGACGGAGAGGGCGATGTTGGCAAGCAGCGGTGAGAGGATGCCGCCCTGGGGCGTGCCGGCGACGGTCTCCCGCTCGAGGCCATCCTCACTGAGGATGCCCGAGTGGAGGAACGCCTTCACCAGGCTCAGGACCCGCCTGTCCCCGATCCGCCGACGCACCCGGCCCATGAGGGCCCGGTGGTCGATCTCGTCGAAGCAGGCGCTGATGTCGCCTTCGAGGACCCACTCGTAGGAGTGGGAACCAAAGAAGTGGACCTCAGCGATCGCATCCTGGGCGCGGCGGTTCGGCCGGAAGCCGTACGAGCACGGCGCAAAGTCCGCCTCGAAGATCGGCTCCAGCACGAGTTTGAGCGCAGCCTGGACCACGCGGTCCCGGACGGTCGGGATGCCCAACCGGCGGCGCTTGCCGCCGGCTTTCGGGATCATCCGCTCGCGCACCGGCACCGGACGGAACGAGCGGGCCGAAAGAGCGGCCCGTAGCTCGGCGAGGAAGACCTCCTCGCCGCGCTCGACGATGGAGCGGACGGTCTCACCGTCCACCCCGGCCGAGCGCGCTCCCCGGTTGGCCCGGACCCGACGCCATGCACTGAGCAGGGTCGCCGGGTCACAGACGAGGTTGTACAGGTCGTCGAACCGACGCCTCGGATCGTCGGTCGCCCATCGATGCAGCTTGGCCTAGTTCCGCTGTACCCGCGCCGCCGCCTCCCGGGGCGTCGGCCACGGCGCGCCGACATTCACCGGCGACCTCCAACCCATCCAGTGCCAATCCTGCGGTCTCGCTGTCGCCCTTCGCCATGTGGCCGGCTTTCCCGACCTCGGACT
>DASYVW010000244.1:0-2503 GCA_035936675.1 Gemmatimonadales bacterium | reverse complement strand
CCACCAGCACGACTGCTCCCGGCCGCCTGCTCGAGTCATTGGTCCAGGCTGACGCTACGGCTGAGGGGTCGCCGTCGCCGGCCTCGCCTCCGATCACCAACAGGTGGGGCAATTCCTCGACCGGTGTCGCCGCCGGGTCATCGTGCCGGCTGCCGAAGCGAACCTCGTATCCCGCGCTTCGCAACTCCTGCGCGATCCTCTCGCGCTGCGGGCTCGGCCGCATGACGAGCAGAGCGCGGGGGACCACCTCAGGAGGCTTACCCGCTGCCGAGGCATCGAACTGCGTATCTGAGCGCCGGACCGCTTCCTCCAGGCGATCGAGGATGAGAGCCAGTCCGTTGGACTCCTGCAACCCAGGATTGGAGCCGAGATAGTGTTCGCCTTCCCGGGCAATGGCACTGAGATCCAGAAAGCCGAAGGAGCCGCCGGATCCGGCAAGTCGATGGAGACGGGCCTTCAGGGAACCCGCGGCCTCGGTACTGCCCTGGCGCATCATGGCGAGGTCGGCACGCAGCTCCTCCAGGCGCGCCGGCATGGACGCGAGGTACTCTCGCTGAAGCTCCAGAAAAGCGGTGTCGAGTGGATCACCCATTTGGCGCACCGAACTGCTCCAGGGCCAGCCGCGCGGCGGCCACAAAGGCCGGCGCGGTGCTCCAGTGGCCGCGAATCTCGTTGCCCTGACGGGAGCCCACGATCGCGCTGCGGTCGTCCACCACCGCAATGATCGGCATGCCGGGCCAGCCGTGATCCCCAGATACCAGCTCGACCGAAACAAACCCGAGATCGACCGGACCCGTGGACCAGAGGGAAACGGGCAAACCGGCTGAGACTGGGCGACGCAATGCCGGGGCAAGGAGAGGAAACGCGTCCGGCGGTGCAAGCAGGCCCACCGAGCGGCTGGCCCGGGCGACATCGTGAGTGATCAGCTGCAGCACGGCTCGCCCGGATTCGATTTCCACCACCGTCGGGGTGCTCGGGACAGCTATCGTCTCCAAGTCGGTGCTGAGCCGATCGAGGGCAAGGCCATGGTTATGCGCGATACGGGCGATGAGGCCGGCCGGTGCCTCGGGGCGATACTGTCGGGGTCGCCCTCCCTCCACCCGGGCCGCTCCCTTGGCGACGAGGCCCTCGAGGGCGCTGTAGGCGTTGGCCCGCGCCAGACCGGCCGACCGCGCGATCGCGTACCCGGTCCCGGGCCCGCTGGTCAGGAGGACCTCGTAGACCAGGCTCTCGGTCGGGGTGAATCCGAAGTGGGTGAGATCGATGCGAGACACGGATAGTAGTATGACATACTACCCATTAGCTCGCAAGACTTCTTCAGGAATAGCTGAGGGACCGGCCGAGTACCTTGGCGATGACCGCCAAGCGAAAGGTGATATCCACCTCTTTTCCCTCGGTGGTCTTTGCATCGAGGTGAAGGGGGTAGTAGTGGTAGGTGATCTTGTTGCCCGGCTTGGGCAACGAGCGGAGGTTCTTGGGCCGCCAGACTCCGTTCTCGTCGCAATCCTTGAGCAGCCGTGCGAGGACCTTCGTCGCTACCGGTGCCCACTCCAAGGCCCCCATCCGGGCGAGCAGCTCTATGTAGTGCAACGCCAAGGGGATGTCTTTGGCTTGTCCCTTGGCGTCAGCCTCGATGGGTTCGCCGAGGATGAGGTGTTGAGGCCGCACGGTCTTCTTGCCGACCTGGATCACGAAGGCCTTCTTCGGCGCAGGTTGGGTGAGGTAGTGGCCCAGCCGCTCGGTAAAGCCGGCCCTCTCCCGTTGGAGGTTCGGCATAGATGCCAGCATTGCGACAGAATACCAGCTCGGCGGGTAGGCTTCAGGATGTAGAACGATCTGCTTGCCCGCCTTCACGAACGGCTTCTCCGCGAGAGGGCTCCGAAGAAATTGGGAGATGGCGCTGGCAATCCTGTGCCCGGCACCCCTGAGGCGGGGATCATCGGCGTATCCGGCCTCGGCCAGGGCCGCGGAGGAGGCTTCCCGCATGATCCCGCGGGCCCAGGCTTCAGCCTCGGGGTCAGACTTGACGCTTTTCTGGAACTCGAACAGGAGAGAAGGGTCTTCGTCGCGCGACAGAAGGCGGAAGAGGACCCGGTCGGCGAACTTGAAGGGGCGGCTCGATCGGGGCCACTCGAGCTGGAGAAGACGGCGGTATTGGGGGATGGTGCCGACGTCCTTGACCCCTTGGGCGACCGACGTGGCCAAGCCAAGCAGGTTTCCACCCCAAACGCCATTGTCCTTCTGCTTCTTCACGACTGCGAGGGCGGCTTTGGACTCCAGAATGGCCTGCTGGGCGGCCTCGACAATCTCGGGGGAGGCGTAGCCCTCGGGCGCCAGCTCACGGTAGGTACGGTACCGTATGGACGCCCCGGCGTTCTCGAGCAGCCATGTCAACGGGATCCGGTGCTCGGAAGGTAGGTCCAGAATAGCTCCGGGGGATCAAGGGGCAGGCGCTGGGCGGCGGCAAAGATAGTGCGAGACGGGAAGGACGGGAAGGACGGGA
>DASYVW010000243.1:0-2003 GCA_035936675.1 Gemmatimonadales bacterium | reverse complement strand
CGCTATCGGCGGCGACGCGCGCGAGCTCGAGCGCGCCCGTAGTGTCGCCGCCGGCGAAGCGTACCCAGGCTTCAGCCGCGTCGCGCTTGATGCCGACCACCCTCGCCCAGTAGGCCTCCTGCCGTCCCGCCAGGCCGGTTGCGATGCTGTCGAGCGCGGCGACGTCGGCCCGGGCCGCGGCAGGACTGCCGCTCCGCGCCGCGCCTAGCGCGCGGGCAAAATGGCTCAGAACGGTCGGGATGCCGAGACCCTGCGGGGCCGCCACCGGGAGTGCGGCCGCGGCTGACCAGTCACCTCGCTCGAGGGGCACCCGCGCTGCCATCGCGGTCCGGTTGTAGTCACCGATGAGCCTGCCCTGACTCGGCGGAAGGATGATGCGCTGGCCAATCGCTACTGCCGCCCGCGCAGCAGAATCCTGACCCCGCTGGAGGTAGGCGTAGACCGCGTAGTCGAGGGCATGCAGCTCCTCGCCGGTGCCCCCCGTGCCTCTCGACTTGGCGTACGCCGCCCCGGCTCGATAGGACTTCCAATTGGACGCGATCGTCTCGTCCCAAAGCCCCAGCCGGACGAAGATGTGCGACGGCATGTGCTGGGCGTGCGGCGCAGCCGGCGCGATTCGGGCGTAGCGGCGTGCCGCGTCGAGGCCATGTGACGCCAGTTGAGGGGAATCAGTCGAGTGAATGATGTAGTGGGCCAGCCCGGGGTGATCGGGATACCTCGCGAACAGAGGATTGAGGATTGCCGCTGCGCGCTTCTGTTGAGCAAACGTGGTGTCGGTGCGAGGCGCCGTTGCCACCAGCGCCAGGGCATAGTAGATGGCGACCTCGGTATCACGGGGAAGGTCCCGGTGAAGGCGCGCCATCGTGTCGGCATACGCTTGGAGCCGCGTCGCGTTCGGGATCGCCGACGCGTCCCGGTAAAGCGCCGCACTGGCGGCGATGAATCCTTGCTCGCGCCGGGTCGGAGCTGGTTGCGCGGAGGCGCGCGTGGCGGCCTCGACCCCGCGGGTGAGTGCTTCGCCGGCGGGGCCGCCGGCGAACGGATTGCCCCAGGCGTTCAGTGCCAGGCCCCAATACGCCATGGCACAGTGGGGGTCCGCGTCGAGTACGGCCGCAAACGCGCGGTCACCCTCATCCCACCAGAACGAGTGCAGCGCCGCCACGGCGTGCTCGAACCTGCGCCTGGCCTCGGGAGCACAGGACACAGGAAAGGCGACGTGACCCAGCCGTCCGATCCCGTGGTGGTGAGCCTCCGGCTCCTGTCCCCTCGCCCTCGGGGCGGCCAGGAACACGGCTGCCGTCGTCACCAGGGCGGTGAGGATAGAACGAGTGCCCACCGCTCAACCGCTCCGTCTATCGCCCCGGCGAGGCACCGGGACGAGCTTGCGCCGGAGCACATTGCCCAACAGTGCTCCGATGCCGCCTGCGACCACCGTGAAACCCGCCAGGAGCATGCCGCTCACCAGCCAGAGCTCGCTGGTGGACGCGGTCAGGACCCGGCTGAGAAGGACGAGCAGTTGGCCGAAGAAGACTCCGGCGACCGCGGCGATGGGCTGGCCCGGTCCCAGGAAGCCGAGGACGAAGCCGATGATGAGAAGTCCCACGGCATAGGGCGGCCCCTGGCTGTTCCATGGCAGAGAATCGTCCGACAGGAGTGCCGGCACCAGCCAGAGTGCCAGGCCCAGAGCGGCTCCAAGGGTGAACACGGCCAGTCGCGAGAGTCGGGGCATCACGGTCTCCGTGCGAGAGGAAGCTTGGTTAATCTGGCTGTCGGCGTCCCCAAAGCCTAGTCGTCGAGAGTCGCCACCGCCCAGACCGGCAGGTGGTCACTGCTGCCGCGGGAATCGAGTAGGGTGCCCGCGGCTCCGCGGTCGGGGCTCGCGAGACCGCGGAGGAAGATGTGATCCAGTCGTCGTTCATGTCTCCCCCGATCACCACCCGCCGGTGGGTCATCGACGTGGCTGGTTCTCGAAGCGCTCGAGGATCCCGTCATGCATGGGAAAC
>DASYVW010000242.1:0-2759 GCA_035936675.1 Gemmatimonadales bacterium | reverse complement strand
CATCTGAGCGGCGGTTCTCCGCCGGCACGACCGCGCCCGGTATCCGGTCTGGTCCCCCTCCCGGCCGGGGGAAGCGAGAGCTTGCCTCCCTTCCTACCTGCCGTGGGTCAAGCCGGGCCCGCCAGCCTGGCCGACTCGATCGTCGCTACGGCGGCAGCGGCAATGGGACGCCCCTACGAGTTTGGCGGGACTGGAGCCGGAGGGGGAGGATTCGATTGCTCCGGGCTCATTCAGTATGCCTACAAGCAGCACGGCATCGCTCTGGCGCGCCGAAGCGTCGATCAAGCGAAGGAGGGAAGAAAAGTGGACCGAAAGCTGGACCGCCTCAGACCGGCCGATCTGCTGACCTTTACGAACCGTGGCGGCCCGGTGACCCACGTTGGGCTCTACATCGGCGGCGGTCGCTTCATCCACAGCGCAACCCGGGGCGTGCAGATCAGCACGCTGAGCGCGCAGGATCCCTACGGTAGGTGGTGGTACAGGCGTTGGGTCGGGGTGCGCCGTATCGTCCAGTAAGGACGGGCACACATCCCGACCCGCTGCTAGTGGGTGTCGTGTTCCTGGTGCGGATCGTTCTGCATGCCGGATTCCTCGCCGTGCCCGTGGTGCATCCCCGACATCGAGCCCGACCCGCGTACCTGCAGTGACGCAAGGTCCCGCTGGTAGGTGGAATCCTGGGGATTGATAGTCGGCCAGCGCTTCATGTCGTCGGGGGCGAAGAGCCCGACCATGTGCGCCATCGCGCCCTTCACCCGGGTCTCGCCCGTCGGGTTGTCGTACTGCCCCACAACACGATAGCGGTGCCCGGCCTTGAGCTTGAGCCCCTCGCCGCTCACTCCGAACAGCTTCCGGCTCATCTTTACCAGCTTGCCGTCCGGTGCGCGCTCCGCCACGATCTGGGTGAGCACTTTGCCACTGGCGGCATCTTCGAGCCGGACGCGGCTGCCGTAGTCGTGCATGTGCCCTCCGACACCGAGCAGCCGTCCGCCAACGGGAAGGGTGAACTCGTACGCCTTGGTGGAGCGGCCGGGCGGGACATCGAAGGTGTTGCTGCCGCCAACGGTGAGATTCACGTCCATGTAGATCGGGAGTGCGTTGACCGGCTGCGGATTCTGGTTCTTGGGCGTCCACAGCATGGTGATGTTGAGGTACACATCATCCAGGTCCTTGCCGGTGTCGTTGTGCCAGGCCACATACATGCCGAGCCTCATGCCCGGCTTCATCGGCACACCGATCGTCTTCGGTACGCTCACCTCTTCGTCGGTTTCCGTTCCCGCGCCCATCAACCGCTCGGCCGCCGAGTAGAGCAGCTGGCGGCGGCTGAAATTCACCATGATGAGATGATGCATCACGTGCCGGGGGACCGGTTGGCCGTGTGCGTCGGTGAGGGTGACCCGGTAGCCCCGGAACCAGCCATCCACCGGCCACACGAAGTTCTGGATCGGCGTGTCATGCGACATGCCCAGATCCATCATGGCGTGGGAGTCCATGGGCGGCATATTAGGCAGGTCGAACGGCCCGCTGGTAATAGTGAGCTCGTGATGTGCCGAATCAACGGAGACGCGCACCGGTGGCGGGGGAGGCCCGTCCGAGCCGGCGGCGAGCGACGCTCCGAGAATGCAGCTCCACAGCATCATGCGTACTCCCGAATTGGTGTGGTCACAAACGGCCATTGCGCCCCCGGAACTCGGCCCGCAATTTTATCGCTTGCGAACCGTATACGTTGGGGCCCGCTGAAAATCCCGGGACGGAAACCCATTGTCAAGCATCCGAGTTCCCGCCATCGTCGGCTTGGCCCTGCTGCTCTGCCCCGCTGGCGCCGGAGCACAGCAACGCCTGTTCCCCTCGGTACGCAGCTTCGAGCTGCCTGAGGCCTCCCCTCGCGTACACGGGTTCGTGGGTCGCCTGATCTCGGCCCGTCGTGGCGACAGCCGGTTCGGCCGGGAGCAGGAGGGCGAGGCCGTGCTGGGCGAGAACTTTCCCCTGGTGTCGCTCAAGGGGGGGCGCAGGCCCATCGTGCTGGGGTTCGGCTCCCAGGTCTACGGCCGGTTCAGTCTCAGCGATCCGAAGAGCGCGCTCATCAGCACCGACTGGGTGGTGGGGGTCAACACCACCGCGGCGATCGACGCGTGGGCGCTGACCCTGGAAGTCTACCACGAGAGCAGCCACCTGGGCGACGAATACGGCAATCGCTTCCCAACGGATCGTCTGGACTGGACCCGGGAGGTTCTGGCCGGCTGGGCGAGTTACGCCACTGGCGTATGGCGCTTTACTGCCGGGGCGAGCTACGTGTTGGACGACCAGCTCCGTCTCCCCGCTCCCGGCGGGTCGTTCGGGGTGGATTTCCACGGCCGGCCACGCGGTGCCCTGGCCGGTTCAGTGCGCCCGATTGCCGGTCTCTTCATCCAGGCCGATGCGGCCACCAGCTGGAGGGTGAGCTCTTCGGCCAAGCTGGGAGTGGCGTTCGCCACCGGGAACACTCACGATATCAGTGTCAGCTTCATCGCCCACGACGGGCTGTCCACCCAGCGGCAGTTCTATCGGCAAGAGAGTCAATACATCGGCATGGAGCTGCGCTTCGATCTCTGACCCATCGGTCTGACTCTTCATCGGACGACTCTGCCGTACAGGTAGGACTTCCTCTCAAGACTCTGCCATCCTGACGCAGTTCCCGGGCACTTGCCTTGCTCACAGTGCGCTCCGACAAGTGATGCTTGACAGGCGCTGGTGTGCTTTTATCTTACGCCTCTTAGCACTCC